>JANYGM010000321.1 GCA_025362415.1 bacterium | reverse complement strand
GAAGTCAGGTGGAAACACCTGACTTCACAATAAAATTGTGAATGAAATACAATTACAATAAAATTTAGCAATTCAAAATTTTCTTGTGTTGTCAGGTGTTTCCACCTGACAACAAATGCGCTTTTCAATTTCAATTTTAAGGAACATACAAGTTTGTTCTTCTGACAAAAATTCAAAAACGCATTATTGAAGTCAGGTGGAAACACCTGACAACACAAGAAAATTTTGAATTGCTAAATTTTATTGTAATTGTATTTCATTCACAATTTAAAATTCACAATTCAAAATTTATTTAGTCTTCATCAATTCTATATTTATGCACATCAAAACCAAAAGTAAGCCCTTTATCAGAAACTAATTGTTCTAGTTCTGTCAAAGATTTTTTACCAAAGTTTCTGAATTTCATCATATCAGAAATATCTAGTTGCACAAGGTCTGCAAGTGATTTAATTTCAGCTGATTTTAGGCAATTGAAAGCACGTACAGAAAGGTCAAGGTCAGCAAGTGATGTTTTCAAAAGTTTACGCATGTGTAGAACTTCTTCATCAACTACTTGTGGCTCTTCTTGTGCTAGTGTTTCAAAAGTCATTGTTTGGTCAGAGAACAACATAAAGTGCGTAATCAAGATACGAGCTGCTTCTTTTAGAGCATCTTCTGGGTGAATAGACCCATCAGTTTTCACTTCTAAAATAAGTTTTTCGTAATCCGTTTTTTGCTCTACACGAGTGTTTTCAATGCTATATTTAACATTTTTGATAGGCGTGAAAATAGCATCAATAGGAATATAATTGATACTTTGGTCAGCAATTTTATTTTCTTCCGCAGGCACATACCCACGACCTTTATCCACTACCAAGTCTATTTCCAAATGCACAGATTTATCAAGGTTACAAATAACCAATTCAGGGTTTAATATCTGAAAACTATTTGTAAATTTATTGAGGTCACCTGCCGTAAATACTTCTTTGTTTTTGATATTGACAGAAATTTTTGTGTCAATATCTTCAGAAATTCTTTTAAAACGAACTTGTTTTAAGTTAAGTATGATTTCTGCTACATCTTGCACAACACCTTCAATAGAAGAAAATTCGTGCAAAACACCTTGAATTCTGATACCTGTAATGGCATAGCCTTCCAAAGAAGAAAGTAAAATTCTTCTTAGTGCGTTACCAATGGTTACGCCATAACCTCTTTCAAGAGGTTTAAATTCAAACAGACCTTGGAAGTCGTCTGCTTTTTCCATTACCACTTTATTAGGCATTTGAAATGCTAAAATAGCCATATTTGTCGTATGTTAAGGGTTTTGATAGATACTTTTCTTGAAGAAATCTTAATAATTATGAATTATAAATTGTGAATTGTGAATGAATACAAAGTGTTCATTCACAACGCAATTATAATACACCTTTTGCTCCAAATCCAAAGAGAATTTTAATACATTCAGATACAAAAAAATTGTATTTATTGTATTAAAGTCCCCTTTGGGGGTTTGGGGGCTATTATTATTTAGAGTACAATTCAACAATAAGTTGCTCTTGAAGATTTTCAGGGATTTGGCTTCTGTCTGGGAAATTTAAGAATCTACCTGACATAGTGTCTTTGTCCCATTCCAACCAAGTAAAACGAGTGCTACGTGCGCTAAGGCTTGTAGTAATATTTTCCAAAGATTTAGATTTTTCACGCACTCCAACTACATCACCTGCTTTCAAAGCATAAGATGCAATGTTTACTATCTCACCATTAACGGTAATGTGTTTGTGCAGAACAAGTTGGCGTGCAGCACGACGAGTAGGCGCAATGCCCAAACGGTAAACTGTGTTATCCAAACGTCCTTCCAAAAACTTCAACAAGTTTTCACCTGTGATACCATCTTTGGCAGCAGCTTTGTGGAAAAGGTTTTCAAATTGCTTTTCAAGCACGCCATAAGTATATTTAGCTTTTTGCTTGGCTGCAAGCTGAATAGCGTATTCAGACTGCTTGCGTTTTTTGCCCTTGCCGTGCATACCTGGGGCATAATTTTTCTTTTGTACGTATTTGGCAGCACCTAAAATTGCTTCTCCAAATCTACGACCAATTCTAGCTCTTGGTCCTGTATATCTTGCCATTTTTTAAGTTTGTTATTAGAAACACCATTTTTTAGCCTAATTGAGTTATTTTTAAAAGAAATTCTTATAAAAAACCACATTTTCTAAAAATCATATTTCTCAATTGAACAGTTTTTTTTCTTCACAATTTGAACCTTACTAACCTATTCGTATGAATTTTTAGTAATTCTCAACTTCTCGCTCCTAATAAAAATAAAATCTTTATTAGTAACTGATACAGGGCGTTTATGCTGGCGTAGCGTTTAGCTTTCTGTACCTATTTTTTTGTTAGTTTTGTTAATTTTTAATTGATTATTATTTGTTATTTTGCTTATTCTACTTTTAAATCCAATTAAGCAAAAACGAAGTAAAATAACTCACAACTCACAACTCAAAATTCACAACTAATTAGACTCTTCTGCGTTTTGCAGGGCGACATCCGTTGTGAGGTAGTGGCGTTACGTCTTTGATAGTAAGTACCTGAATACCAGAGTTTTGGATAGTGCGTATTGCTGATTCTCTTCCAGAACCAGGACCTTTTACGAAAACGTCAGCCTTAATCATACCTAATTCGTGTGCTACTTTTGCACAGTCAGAAGCGGCTACTTGCGCAGCGTAAGGAGTATTCTTTTTAGAACCTCTAAAACCCATTTTGCCTGCAGATGCCCAAGAAATCACTTGACCAGAGCTGTTTGTCATTGCAATAATGATGTTGTTAAAAGAAGCTTTAATGTGTACTTGACCCAATGCTTCTACTACGACAAGCCTTTTTTTGGCTTTGTCTTTTCTTTTTTCCTTTGCCATTTGAATAATGTTTTTTTGAGGTAATAGATAAAAAGGGAAATAATATTTTTTTTAGTGATAAAGAAATATCTTTGAAGATATTATCTAAATCAACTAAACGAAATTTTTATTTAATCTGAAAAAATGAAAGATTACACCTTGTATTCATTCCTAATTCCTAATTAAAAATTCCTAATTAAAAGTTATTTCGTTACTTTTTTCTTGTTAGCAACCGTTTTGCGCTTGCCTTTACGTGTACGAGTGTTATTTTTCGTACTTTGTCCACGTACTGGAAGCCCTTTTCTGTGGCGCAGACCACGGTAGCAACCAATATCCATCAAGCGTTTGATGTTTAGCTGTACTTCAGACTTTAAAGGTCCTTCTACAGTAAAATCAGTGCTAATGATGTTACGAACTGCAATAGCTTCTTCATCTTTCCACTCTGACACTTTTTTGTCAAAAGAAATACCTGCTTTTTCCAGGATTTTGCGTGATGCACTACGACCAATACCATAGATATAGGTCAAGGCTATTTCGCTACGTTTGTTTTTTGGGATATCTACCCCAGCAATTCTAGCCATAATTATCCTTGTCGTTGTTTATACTTTGGATTTTTTTTGTTGATAACGTAAATTTTGCCTTTGCGACGGATTATTTTGCAGTCGGCACTACGTTTTTTTACTGATGAACGTACTTTCATAGTTGTATTTTATTGAAAATCTTACAATTAGAGCGTGATTGCCCATAAAGAGTGCAAAGATACAAAAAAAAATATTATCCACAATATTTTGTGATAATATTTTTTGAAATTTGATTATACTGTGAACGGCTTGGATTTCGGAAAATGTATTGAAATCCAGCGGACTGGTATATTTAGATAACGACATTGTTAATTTGTAAACTTTATGTAGGCGTTTGATTTATCAGAACGCTGTTTTGGGACAAAACAAATGGTAGAAAACAAAATGCACTAGAAGGTATTTTTGCACTAAGTAATGAATTGTAAATAAAATTCTAATTTTGTATTTCTTAGTGCCTTCTTAGTGTGTATTTCTTAATGAACTTAGTGTTAAAAAGAAACTAACTAGGAAGTTATTTGCAATGTATTACTAAGTAATGAGTTGTAAATAAAATCCTAATTTTGTATTTCTTAGTGCCTGCTTAGTGTGTATTTCTTAATGAACTTAGTGTTAAAAAGAAACGAACTAGGAAGTTATTTGCAATGTATTACTAAGTAATTGTACTACCTCATTTGTTTTGTGCCAAAACGCCACTTGATAAATCAAGTGGCTACAAATTTCAAAATACAATTTATCAATGTCGTTAGCTAATTTATAGGAAAACAGGTCAAAAAATGTATTCAGCTCCAGCGGAGTTGTACTAGCAAGTGCTAGTTTTATAAATATTTCGTTCCGCTGGAACGAATACAAAATTTATTTTCCGAAATCCTTTCCATTCACAATATATAATCAAAAACAGCCTTTCCAAACTTTGGAAAGGCTGTTTTTGATTATGATTTGTCTTTAAAGTCCCTTTGGGATTTAGAAATTACTTTTCTACTACTTCTTCTTACTAATTTCTGCTAAGATTTGCTTTGCTACATCAGCGAGTTGTCCACGCTGAAAAGTACGCACAAAACGCTCCAATTCCATTTTATAGATGTCTTTGTGTTGCAATTTGCCAGCGCAAAGTGTTTCCATAAACATAATTTTGTCAGAAATATCATTGTCAGCGTATTTTTCTACTAATTCACAAATTTTAGCTTGTGCTTGTGGGTACTCCTTAAAGCGGTAGTGCGTGTGTGCTTGCTCATATATAGCGTGAATGGTCTTATTGCGTGTTTCTTGCTCACTCATATAATTAGGATTTCCCCAAATTTTAGTAAAATTAGAATTAGGAAAATCTCTGTTAAGTTTTGTAACTTGCTCATTCATAGCAGTTTCATTTTTCTGGTTTTTGTAAAGCATAGCAAGCAAATAAAGCACTTCTGGTGCATTTCTTGCGGTATAAAACCTCTCCAAATACTTCTTATACATTATTTCAGCTTCTTTGTACTCGTCTAGCTGGAAATTATAAATTTTGCCTAACGCATACATAGCCACCTCCAAACGTGCCAAAGAGGTACTTTTTTCTTCTGTTGTTTTGGGTAATTTACCTATCAAATCTTTCTTTATTTTCTCTACTTTTTCATTGATAAGGTCATTTTCTGATGTTTCTTTTGGCTGAATATTTTTGAGCGGTGTTTGTTGTGCATATTCTGCAGGGTTTACGAGTGCCACACGAGATTGCAAACGCCAACCATCTACAAGTGGTCTGTTGCCCCATTTTTTGATAAAATCAGACTTCCCTTTGTTTACCGTTTGGATATTATCAAAATAAAAAGCTGCTAAACTTTGTGTAGCACTTGCAAGTGTTCCACCGTCAGCAGGAACAGCATTCTCACGCTTTCTTATACGCTCTTTGCGCTTTTTTTCTTTTGCAAAAGAAGTTTTTACATCTTTGGTAATAGCATCTGTCAAATACTTATCTCTATCATTTTCAGGCATTTGTGCAAGACGTTGCAAACTATCTTCACTCTCAAAAACGGTAATATGCGTGACAAATTCCTTAAGATTTTGTGTTCTTTTAGCTATTTTCTCGTAGCGTTCCTCTGATTTTGGCAACCCAATCATTGTAGAATCATAATAAGATTTTGCAATGGCATATTTGCGCAATTTCTCATAATTTAGTTCTGCAATACGCAAAAACAGATAAGATTTTCTATTAGCATCTTTGCTTACTTCTGCACCCAAAAGTAGGTATTCTACGGCATCATTTGTCTTTTTTCTTTTTAATTCAAAATCAGCAAGTTTATTGTAGATAATATCTTGATATTCAATATTTTTCTCGTCATTAAGTGTTCTTTTTAGTTTTCTTTCAATACTTTTTTCAGAACGGTTTTCTGGACTATTTTGTAGTATTGCAAGCTCTGCCTGCATACGTAATTCATAGTTTGGATTATATTTAAGCACTTTTTTGAAATTTTTGTACGCATCAGCAGGTTTTTCTTGTTGCTGGTAGATTTGCCCCAAAAGAAAATAAATACGTCCTTTTTGCTCACTCCTTTTCATACGAGGTATAGCAAGTTCTAGGCTTTTGCGAGTGCGCTCCAAATCCTTTTTTTCACGGTACAAATGCGCCTGAATAAGATAAAAATCATCATAATTTGATTTTTCAATTTTTTTCTTTTTAAGAAGATTTTTGACTTCTTCTGCTTGTGCAAATTCATTGCGTTCTGCATACAAAAACATCAACGTCATCAGAGCTTGCTGACGTGTTGCTTGCTCCGTAAACTTCACATTAAGGTATTTGAACGTACTTGTGGCATTAGCAAAATCACGCAAATAAAGCCTAGATTTGCCCACAAGCAAATAAGCATCATCTATCCATTTGCTATTTGGGTGGCGTTCTATGGCAAAAGCAGCGTGTTTGATGGTTAAATCAAAATCTTTGCTCATTCCTTTCTGCTGATTGGTATCAGTAGGAATAAAAACGTGCAAAATTTTATTAAAATCATCTTTACGGGCATCAAAGAGCTTTTTTTCAGCTTCTTTCATTTTCTCTTTTGCTAAGAAATAGCCATTATATTGTGCCGTTGTATTTTGATAGACTTTGGTGGAACAACCACTCAAAAACACTATCAAAAGTGATAAAACAAAGTTTTTTAACATAATTTTTTAATTTTTATCTTTTTTGCATATTTTGTTGCTGAAAATCAACTATCATTTTTAGGTAATCTTCTATTGATTCTAGCCCCATTTCTGCACGTCTTTTATTGACTGTTTTAGGGTTTCTAAGGTTTTTTATAATTGGTTTTGGTTGTCCATTACTCATATCATAACTTACTTGCGTGCCATAAATTTGTTTCTTTCCAGTATTTATATTTACTCTGTCTCTCAAATAAGCATAATTTCTAGCGTTTGCTTTTTTCTTTTTGAGTTGTTTTTTCATCAAAATCAATACTTCATTTTGAAATTTCGGGTCGTGGTCGCAATGTTGCACACAAAGCCAATAATTAGAAGAGCCTTTTTCTCCTACCATATCAAAATTAGGAAAACCATATTTTTTGAGAATATTTTTAAGTATTTTAGTGTGTCTAATAAAAGTTTCTTTTTGTACTTTTTCAAGATTTGATTTATCTTCCGTATTTGCTTTTCTTGTATCTTCTTGTACTTTTTGGTCTATAAAAGCCAAGCTATCAATTTGCGCTTTCAAAGCAGGGAATTTTATGTTTTGTGCGTTTGATGTAAATGCAAAAATACATAAAATCATACTTATGGATATTCTTTTGATAGATTGCATTTTTAAATTTGATGTTTTTGATGTTTTTAAGTTTTTGCGAAGTTAGGCGTTTATCCTGACTTCAATAATGCACTTTTATATTTTCCCTAAAAATGAATGCCTAAAAGCACTTTTGTTGTCAGGTGGAAACACCTGACAACACAGGAAATATTTATTTTTTATATTTTAAAGTTGTTTTTTTGCTTCTCCCAGCAAATAATCCAAAACGCTAATTAGTTTTGGCAAATCATTGATTGTATAAGAAAAATTATGAATAGCAACTATATCACCTTCTAATTTGGCAAATTCCCATATTTTCCCTGTCGTAACAATCCCCAAAATAATAACATTAGGTTTTGTATTAAGTTTCTGACAAGCAAGCATTTGCGCTATACATTGCGCCCAACCTTCTACAAAATTATCTGCTTTTGCTTCTACAGTTGTAATAATTGGATAAGAAAGAATTTGATATTGTTCTTGGTCAAGATGGGTAAACATAAAATCAGGGACACCACATAAATCATCATCATATTTAATAGTTTGATGTGTCCACATATTCATTTCCGTCAAATAATTACGCCACGCATAGCGCAAAACTGGTGAAACAAGATTTTCACAAGCAAAAAATTCATTACTACGGTAGGTTTTAATATTGATGTCAATTTCTTTTTGCAAAGAAACTTCCAATACTATCTCTGGCAAATCTGGTATAAAATCACCTGATTTTACTATAATTTGAGGGTGTTTTGCCTTCAAAATAGTTAAGTTTTTATAGTCTGTAAATGCCATAATTATAATATTTTTTTAAAATCTTTTATTTAAAATTACGCTTTCCGTTACTATTTCGTTGCTTTGGTGAAGTGCTTTATCATAAATAAAAATTTTAAAGCGTGTTTCCACATTGTAGCGTGTAGTTTGGTTGATAACATCATAAAAAATATCACTTGGCACAGCCGTAGGAATATACAAAATACTACCTTCAATAGGACTTGTGGCTATTCCTTCCAACAATGGCGAAATTCTACCATTAAGATTTTGCCCACCTGGTAAAATAAAATCCACGAAAACGCCATTTATCTTGGTCTGCATCTGACAATGATAATTCCAATAAAATTTGTTACGAGGATTTGCAGGGCTATTTCCCTCAAAAATGCCAAAAGGTGGCAAAGTATCAGCTGCCGTAAGCCCAATATCACCATCACCATCTTGGTATTTGATAGAAATAAAAAGGCTATCTTCTATCACACGCCCCGTTGTTGGGTTGATAGTTGCTTTATTGATAACATAATCAGGGAAAATTTCAGGGATAACAGAGAAATTTGGTTTTTTGATGCACGAAAATGCGCCCCACACTACAAAAAATAGCATTAGGGAAATTTTTATAGATATTTTTTTATCTATCATAAAGATAATATTTAAAATGTTTCTGAAAAACCACAAAGTACGTGCCAGTTTTTAGTGAAATAGTGAGTAGTAAAATAGTGTGTAGTGAAATAGTTAGATAACGACATTGATAAATTGTATTCAGCCCCAGCAGGGCAGTATATTTATAGAAAATTAAGTGTATTTTGTATTCCGCTCCAGCGGAGCGAGATATTTATAACAGTATGATTGTTTTTATAGCCCTTTGGTTTATCAAGGATTACGAAAAAAACAACGTGAGTAGTAAAATAGTGTGTAGTGAAATACATTTTTACCACGTTCCGTAAGTATATTTGTTAATGTTGTTATCTAATTGTATTTCCACTACACACTATTTCACTACACACTACTTCACTATTTCACTACACACTATTTCACTATTTTTCTCCTGTACTTCCAAAGCCATTTTCTCCTCGTGCTGTTTCGTCTAAAACGGCTACTTCCAACCATTCAACTTTTGTATATTGTGCCACTATGAGCTGTGCAAGGCGTTCACCGTCTTCTATAACAAAATCTTCATTAGATAAATTTATCATTCCTAACTTGATTTCGCCTATATAATCCGAGTCTATTGTACCAACAGAATTGATTAAAGTAATGCCTTTTTTGATAGAAAGCCCACTACGAGGTCTGATTTGCCCTTCATAACCTTCTGGAAGTTGAATGAAAATCCCTGTTGGCACTAAAAACCTTTCTAAGGGGTTCAAAGTGATATTTTCAGAGATATTGGCACGCAAATCCATACCAGATGCGCCCAAAGTGGCATAATGTGGCAAACTATGCTTTGATTTATTGATAATTTTTACTTGCATTGACTTTTTGAGATAGTTTTAATGCAAATATACACAATTTGACTGATTTTATTTGAGTTTTTTGTATTGAGATTGTGAAATACCATCATTTCCACCTATCATCAAAATGAAGATAGTGTTATAAAAACCATCTTTCAGAATAAGATTGCCATTTTTATCATTTCCAAGCAATATTTTGTTTTCTTGATGTATATAAAAAATAAACGGAACTGGAATAAAAAGCAGTTTCTTTCTCATAGAAAAATAGTTGTTTTTAATTTTTCCTTTCAATTTCTTTTCGCTCAAAACGCTATTATTATCAATGGTTGTTACTGTAAGCGTTTTTTTACCATCAAATTTAAGGTTGATGATAGCATTACTTTCTGGGTACTTTTTATTTTTATGAAATATATTTTCTGGATGTAGTTTGCTAAAAAGTATGCCAAAATTAGCTGTATCAGCTTTATTTGCATAATTTCCATTGAATTTCTCAACATCAAATTTTGCTACCTCCAAAGATTGGTTTCTGACTTTTTTGGTGGAAACACAACCACACAAAAGCACGCAGACGAGGATTATTAAGTATTTTTTCATTTTTTATTTGTTTTAAGATTTTATTTATATGCAAATATAATATAAATCATTTATAAAAAACAATAAAATGCAAAATTTATTTTATATTTTATTAAAATAAATAAAATATAGTAATTATGCCATACATAGGATGTCTGAAACGACAAATAAAAAACATACAAAAAAATCATTTTTTTTCGTAATTTTGCGCCCATAAAAAACCAAAAAATATGCAAATTATCACCCCAAAAGACTTTAAAGACTATGAATTGCTTGATACAGGCAATTTTGAAAAACTAGAACGCTTTGGAAAATACATACTAGCACGTCCAGAGCCACAGGCTATTTGGGACAAACACCTTTCAGAAGACGAATGGGACAAACTTGCTCACGCAACATTCAGACGCACAAAAGGCTCTGACAACAACGGTGAAAAAGGGGAATGGTCGCAAAAAAAAGGTATGCCTGACCAATGGTGGGTGGCTTACGACTATCAAAAAATGAAACTCCGTTTTCGTCTTGGACTTACGGCTTTCAAACACGTAGGGATTTTTCCTGAACAAGCAGAAAATTGGAATTATATTTTTGATGCTGTAAAAAATAGTAAAATTGATGCTCCAAAAGTGCTTAATTTGTTTGCCTACACAGGTGGCGCATCTATTGCGGCACGTAGCGCAGGCGCAGACGTTACACACGTAGATGCCGTAAAGCAGGTTGTAACGTGGTCTAGGGAAAATATGGAAGTTTCTGGGCTGACTGATATTCGTTGGGTGGTGGAAGATGCCCTAAAATTTGTCAAAAGAGAGGTAAAACGAGGTAAAAAATATCACGGAATTATCCTTGACCCGCCTGCGTATGGAAGAGGTCCAGAAGGTGAAAAATGGACTTTGGAAGAGAATTTGAATGATTTGATGAAACTTTGTGCAGAACTTTTAGAGAAAGAAAACAACTTTTTTGTCTTAAATCTCTATTCTATGGGTTATTCGGCACTTATTGCAGAAAATTTGGTTAATAATTATTTCCCCAACAACGAAAACAGGGAACTCGGAGAAATTTATCTCCCTGACAATGCACAAAGAAAACTGCCTTTGGGCGTTTATTTGAGGTTTAGAAGTAAGTAATAGTGAAATTTAATTATGTTAAATAGTTTATTTTAGTGTTATTAGCAATTCCTTGCTGATAACACTAAAATAAACCATTTAGCTGTTATTTACGTTTAGGTAAGCCAGATTTAGCTAAAATTTCATTTACCCTCTTTAGTTTTTCAGGGAATAATACCTTTCCGTTTAATTTATCTAATTTTTTATCAAAAATGATAATTGGTGTTTTTGCTTGGTTAAGTTCTTCTACTTTCATTAGGTTAAATATTTTCTTTTTTGGTAATTAAAAACGCTTCATAGTCCTCCCCTATAACAAACTCTTCCCAATCTTGGTTTATATTATATCCAAATACTGCAAAAAACTCTAGGATTTCTGGTAAATTATTAGTAATACCCATTCTATACAACCTAGTTCTTACTGAAGTGCTACCTGTAGCAACTACCCACGCATTAGGATTATTTTCTATAAAAGTAAAAAGTGTTGAAGCAACAGTTGCTAATACTTTTAGACTATCTCCATTATTTGTGACAGAAAGGTCATCAATATCTTGTGTAACCTCATTGTAATCCCCAAAACCTAAATTATAAACATTTTCTGTTCCTGTTTCTGTATATTCTACCATTTTTTTTATTCTGCCCTTTGAGCCTTCACTAA
The DNA here is from genome assembly GCA_025362415.1 of bacterium. Classification (GTDB taxonomy): domain Bacteria; phylum Bacteroidota; class Bacteroidia; order Cytophagales; family Thermonemataceae; genus JANYGM01. The sequence continues at coordinate 5,377 of JANYGM010000321.1, read as the reverse complement.
TAAATTCATAATGAAACATATCTGTGGAAGAACAATATAAATATTTTGGGTGTTTCATTTACCAATTAACTATTTTTTATCAAATAATCAGAAAAACTCATTAGTTTTTCTTCTTCAAAGAAATCTGCCATTATTTGCAGACCAATAGGCATATTTTCGTTATCTTTTCCACAAGGAATAGAAATAGCAGGCATTCCTACCACGTTTGCTTGCACAGAAAAAATATCTGCTAAATACATTTGTATTGGGTCTTCCGAAAAACTACCAAATTTTGGGGCAGTTGTGGGCGCATTTGGCGACAAAATAAAATTATATTCTTTGAAAATCTCTTCAGTTTTTTCTTGAATAAGTCTTCTAACTTTTTGCGCCTTTGTATAATAGGCATCATAATAACTCGCACTAAGCACGAAAGTTCCCAGCATTATGCGCTCTTTTACGGTTTTTCCAAAGCCTTCTGAACGTGTTTTTTTATACATTTGCTCCAAATTTTCTGCATTTTTGCTACGGAAACCGTATTTTACGCCATCATAACGAGAAAGGTTAGAACTTGCTTCTGCCGTTGTAAGGATATAATAAGTAGGCAAAATTACAGACAAAAGTGGGAAATCAACCGCCTCAACCGTATGCCCTTGCTCACGCAAAAATGCAATTTTTTGGTTGATAGCAGTTTTTATTTCTGGTTGTAAAGCATCATTTTCAATAGTTTCTTTGATGTAAGCTATTTTTATTTTTTTATTATTATCAAAAGTAAGATTTTGCGTGTATTTTGGTACATCTTTACTAGAAACGGTGCTATCAAAATCATCTTTTCCTGCCACAATTTCCATAATTAGGGCAATATCTTCAACAGATTTTCCTATCACGCCAATACAATCAAATGAAGAGGCATAAGCTGCCAAACCATAACGAGAAAGACGTGAATAAGTTGGTTTTAAGCCTACCACACCACAAAAAGATGCTGGCTGACGCACAGATCCGCCCGTATCTGACCCAATAGAAATCTGACATAAATCCGCTTGAATAGCCACCGCAGACGCTCCAGACGAGCCTCCTGGCACACGAGAATTGTCGGCATCATTTAGTACATTTCCAAAAGCAGAATTTTCATTGGTGGAACCCATTGCAAACTCATCACAATTTTGTCTGCCAATAATAATGGCATCTTCTGCCAATAATCTTTCTACAATAGTAGCTGAAAATTGCGACACAAAACCATCTAAAATCCTAGAACTAGCTTGCAAAGGGTGGTTTTCGTAGCAAATAACGTCTTTCAAACCAATAATCATTCCTGCAAGTCGTCCTTGTGTATTGTTTTTTATTTTTTCATCAATTTTTTCAGCTTTTGCAAGTGCTTCATCAGCATAAACACTCAAAAAAACATTTAGATTTTTTTTGCTTTCAATACGTGAAAGATGATGTTCTACAAGGCTTTTACAAGTGATTTTGCCACTTTTAAGGTCGTTTTGTATAGCAGAAAAAGTTATATAATTGGTCATTTGAAGGAAGATTTTTAGAAACAAAAAATACTGTTGCTTGGCTCTAGCCAAGTGACGACTATCATTAGGCAACAATGAAGGTCTGACTTAGGTTGCTCAAAAATACAAAAAAATCCTTTATCTTTGTGGTTATGACACAACAATCAATAAAGGATTTGAAACCTACTTAATAAGCAAATTCCAGGCAAGCTAAAGAAAGAAATTCAAAAAAACAAAAAAGTATCAGAAAAATTCATAATTGTTTAAACTTTATTTCTTTCTTTCCAAAGTTCGTTAAAAGATTTTTGAGAGGTTTTGAGATTATCACGTTTTTTGCCCCAACTATTCTTAAAAAGTTGTATCAAAAGTTTGTTTTTCAGCCCTGCACCAACTAAGTCCATCATTCTGCGACTTTTCATACCATTTTTCCAAAACTTAAACCCAATTCTTTCCAAACTGTCATCATAGCCTTCCTCAACGCTTTCACGTCTATTCATCAATAGCAAATTATGAATATCTATCTTTACAGGGCAAACAGACGTACAAGCACCACACAAAGAACTTGCAAAACTTAAATGCTTATAATCCTTCATTCCGCTCAAATGAGGCGTAATGACAGAGCCAATAGGACCAGAATAGGTCGTGTCGTAAGTGTGTCCACCAATATTTTTGTAAACTGGGCAAGCATTTAGGCACGCACCACAACGAATACAGTTAAGTGCCTGACGTTTATCAGGTTTTGCAAGCAAATTAGTTCTGCCGTTGTCTAGCAAAATAACATACATTTCATTTGGTCCATCTGTTTCATTTTCGTGTCTAGCACCTGTATAAAGCGTGTTATAAACAGTGATTTTCTGTCCTGTGCCACTTGTAGAAAGTAAAGACCAAAACAAATCTAATTGGTTTAGTGTTGGGATAACCTTTTCAATACCAATAATAGCAATATGAATTTTTGGGAAAGTGGTGCAAAGCCTTGCATTTCCTTCATTTTCAGTAATAGCAACTGCACCAATATCTGCCACCATAAAATTGCCCCCTGTGATGCCAATATCAGCAGTAGTATATTTTTCTCTCAAAAGTCGCCTTGCGGTGAGGGTAAGCTCTTGAGCGTCATCTGTGAGCGGGATATGCAGTTTTTCAACAAAAAGTTCTGCAATATCTTTTTTAGACATGTGCATTGCAGGCGTAACAATATGATATGGTTTTTGCCCCGCTAATTGCACAATATATTCTCCCAAATCTGTTTCTACATTCTCCAAACCTTGTTCTTTAGCCCAATCATTAAAATGTATTTCTTCTGTTGTCATTGATTTACTTTTGACAATAGATTTTACTTCATTGAGTTTAAAAATAGCATCAATGGCTTCAATAGCTGTTTTTGAGGTATCTGCCCAAATTATTTTTCCACCATTTTTGGTAAATTTATCTTCAAACTCCAATAAAAATTCGTCAAGGTGTGCAATAGTTTGTGTTTTTATATAAGAGGCACGGCTACGTGCCAACTCGTGATTTTGATATTGCTTTAAGCCTGCTTCTACTGCAATTTCATATTTATTCATATTGAAATTGATAGTCTGGCGGTGTTTGATGTCAAACGCCTTAGATTCAGCCACCTTAGCAAATTTTTCAGAAAGTTTCATATTGAGTTGTGAGTTGTAAGTTGTGAGTTGTGAGTTAATGCAAGGCACAAATCAACAACCTAACATAAAGAACGTAAATTTTATAAAAAATGTTTTTATATTTTTATCAATAAACAAAAATTACGTAATTCGTAATTGATAATTCGTAATTGAAATATTGAAAACCTATCTATACACATTCCCTAGTTCTTTGGCGAGCATTTTGGCAGTTTCTTTAAGTTTTATAGAAATCATTAAATATTCTTGTATTTCTCCTTCGTCTGTTGTTAGACGTAGTTTTTTGTTGTTTTCTGTGATAAGATTTTCTACCAAACGTGCTTTCATACGTGTAAGATGTGTATAACTTACGGTATTCAAATCTTCATCTTGTTTTGGTATTCTGATGCCTAATTTTGCCCATTCGTCACTAATTTCGTGCTTTTGTGCGAGTAGGTCTGCGGTTGCTTGGCGCACTTCTGTATCTGGATGATGAATAAAAAAATTAGTATCTGGGCTGTGTCCTTTGGCTAAATTTTCTTTGAAAATATCCAAAATAGTCTGATAAATAGGTGTTTGAAAGCTAATTTCATTGATTTCTGAAAGCAGATAATTAGCAAAAGTAGCATTATTTTCTCCTATTTCCATACTTCCATAATGCAAAAGCAAACGTATATGTTCTTTTTCTTGTGGAATAATAGGATTTGCCTTAATAATATCACTTTTTGCCTCCAAAAACTCTATTGCAGTTAGTTCTGTATAGGTTTCATCTCCAAAATTATATTGATTATTTGACTGATTATTTTGGTTAGGATTTTTGCGTTCTTGCGCTTTTATTTTATTTCCTTCACTAATAAGTGTTTGCTCATCTATTCCAAAAATATTGGCAGTTTCCTGATAGAAAACGCTCCTTTGTATAATTTCAGGAATTTTTATAATACTACTAACTACTTCTTTTATTGCTTCTGCACGCTTAAAAGGGTCTTTATCAATACCTTCTAAATAAATTTTTGCTTTGAAAGTGATAAAACTTTGTGCATTTTCTTGGATATAATCTTGAAAAGCAGTTGTACCAACGGCACGCACATAACTATCTGGGTCTTGCTTATCAGGGAATAACACAACTTTTACGTTCAAACCTTCTTCCAAAATAAGGTCAATTCCACGTAAAGCGGCTTTTATTCCTGCGGCATCTCCGTCATAAAGTACCGTAATGTTAGTTGTAAAACGTCTTAGAAGTCTTATTTGCTCAATAGTCAAAGACGTTCCAGAGGATGCAACCACATTTTCCACACCTGCCTGATGCAAAGAAATCACGTCTGTATAGCCTTCCACCAAAAAACAAAAATCTTTTTCTCTGATGCTTTTTTTACTCTGAAAAAGTCCGTAAAGTACCTGTGATTTGTTGTAAACAGGGCTTTCTGGGGAATTGATGTACTTTGCAATATTTTTATCTTTGCGCAAAGTACGCCCACCAAAACCTATCACACGCCCACCTACGTTGTGTATAGGGAAAATAACTCTATCCCTAAAACGGTCAAAATAATGGTTTTTATCATTTTGATTGTTATTTTGGTTGTTATTTTGATTATCTTTTTTAATCAAAAGTCCTGCTTTTTCTAATATTTCAGCTTTATAAAGTGCTTTTTCTGCGGTTTTGTGCAGGTCGTCCCACGCTTCTAATGAATATCCAAGCTCAAAAAGTGAAATAATATTGTCGTTGAAATCTCTTTCTTTGAAGTATGAAAGTCCTATGGCTTTACCTTCATTTGTATTCAGAAGTTTATCTTTAAAATAATCTTTGGCATAATTCAAAGCAATCATAATTGCTTCTTTTTCTGTTTGGGCTGCCATTTCCTCGTCTGTGGGCGGAGCGTAGGCAGTTTCAGGAATTTCTATTTGATATTTTTTTGCAAGATAAATAAGTGCATCTGGATAAGAAATATGTTCAATTTCCATCACAAAAGTAACTGCATCACCACCTTTTCCACAACCAAAACACTTAAAAATATTACGGGAACTAGAAACAGAGAAAGAAGGTGTATTTTCGTTATGAAAAGGACAACAGGCTTTATAGTCTTTGCCTTTCTTTTTTAGGCTCACAAAATCCCCCACAACTTCTACAATATTTGCACGAAGTTGAATTTGTTGGACAATATCAGTAGGAATACGCATTTTTTAGTGTGTAGTGTGTAGTGTTGTAGTGTTTAGTGTGTAGTGTGTAGTGTGTAGTGTGTAGTATTGAGTTGTGAGTGAAACATCACAGCAACAAACATAACTTAGATA
>JANYGM010000285.1 GCA_025362415.1 bacterium | reverse complement strand
GAAAAAGCCCTAGATTTTATTCTGAAAGGTGGAAAAGTAAGCCCTGAAAAAGCACTAGAAATTGGGCTTGTAGATGCGCTAGCAAACACTCGTAAGGAAATGATAACACAAGCAAAAGCGTGGATAATGGCTAATCCTCGTGCTTTGCAGCCTTGGGATAAGAAAGATAATGATGGTAAAATTACGGAAAACGTAGTTGGAAAAACTGATTTTGTTATTCCTTTTGAAAGCGTAACAAGTGCCAATGGTGAAAAACTTCTTAATACACAAAAAACAGGCAATTATCCTGCGCCACTTGCGGTTATGCAATGTATGTACAAAGGCTTACAAGTGCCAATAGAGCAAGGTTTAGCCATTGAAATTGATTATTTTGCACAAGTAGCCACCTCAAAAGAAGCACGCAATATGGTAAAAACAGTGTTTTTTGCTATGAATGAAGTAAATAAAGAACTTCGTACAAAAAATATTATATTAAATGATGCGTTTGCAGATTATATAAAAAATATTTCTGATGTATATGCAGAAGAAAGAAAATTGATGTTGAAAGAAGGAATATCTCCTACTTTGATAGAAAATGCCTGCAAAAATGCTGGAATGGCAGTTTTTAATCTTTCTGCGGAAGAATTAGCGCAAAAGCTAGATATAAAAGTACAACTTCTTGAAAATCAGCCAAATGAAGAAGAGATAAAAAACCGTATTTTGTATATTCAGGCTATTCAAGCTAAAAAATGTTTGAAGCAAAACGTGATTACAAGTGTCAGAGATGCTGATGTGGCATCTGTTTTGGGTTTTGGATTTCCTGCCTATACAGGTGGCGCACTCTCTTATGTGGATTACGTGGGTGCAGACGCATTTGGGCAAGAAGCAAACCGCCTTGCGGGTGTCTATGGAGAGCGTTTTAAGATTTAACTAAAATTTCTTTCACCACATAGGCACATAGAAAACATAGAATACAAAAATTGTACTTCTATGTTTTCTATGTGCCTATGTGGTAAAAAAAAATACTTTTTAAGAATTTATTGCTATATTACGGCTCAAATTAGTCGTTTTCCCTGTGTCGTCAGGTGGAAACACCTGACGACACAGGGAAAATAGAAATTAACATTACTGGGGGCAAGCCCAGCCCTACAAAATACAACCTAAACAGTTACTAAAATACTAAGTAATAATCTAATTATCAATGTTTTGTATTTATTCATAATTACTTATTCTTCTATAATATCCCCTCTGCTGATACTCAAAATAACACCCAAAGAAATCCCTGTAAAAAGCAAAGAAGTGCCACCCATACTCAAAAGAGGTAAAGGAAGCCCTGTGGTAGGTACTAACCCAACAGTTACGCACATATGCGTCATAGCTTGCACGACAAGGCTAAAAGCAAGTCCGGCACTCAAAATACCTCCAAAAGCCCTATTACTTCGTGCCATAATAATCATTCCACGATATAAGAGAGCCAAATACATAAAAAGTACGACTGCTGCCCCAATCATACCATATTCTTCTACTACAATAGCATAAATAAAGTCTGAAAAAGGGTAGGGGAGGTAGTTTCGTTGGTCACTCTGTCCAGGTCCTTTGCCTGTGATACCGCCACCTGCAATAGCTACATAGGATTGTTCCATCTGAAAGCCTTGTTTGTCTGCATTTAAAAAGGCTTCAATACGGTTCATTGCAGTCCTTCCACGCTGTCCAAAAGTGAGCGCAGCACCAATAGAAATACTCCCTACAAGCACCAATATCATAAAATACCTCACAGGTACACGCCCAATAAACATCACGAGCATACACGTAAAAAACAACATCATAGCATTAGAAAAATTGCTATAACCTATCAAAGCACAAATAACACTCACCCAGCCAAGCATAGGGAGAATAGTTTGTTGTATGTTTTCAATATCTTGCTGTTTGCGAGAGAGCATAGTGGCAAGATGCGTAATGAGGGCAAGTTTTGCCAAATCAGAAGGCTGAAAAGTTTGGTTGATAAAAGGTATTGTTATCCAACGTGAGGCTTCGTTTATTCTCACCCCAAAAAACATAGCATAAATAAGCAAAGGAACAGAAATATACAAAGCAATCATTGATACACGAGCATAATAGCGGTAATCTATGCGGTG
>JANYGM010000266.1 GCA_025362415.1 bacterium | reverse complement strand
AAAAGATAGACCAAGTTTGCAAGGCGGTCTATGGCTTTTGGGTGGAGATGCAAGTGCAAATAATTCAATAGGTGGGATTGGTATGGGCTGGATAGGAGATTTACAATCAATGAGAACGAGTGTACCAAACCCCGCTACAATGGTTTTTGATAGAGGTGATATACGTTTTCATACAGACAATGCAAAAACTACTGGAATAAATTATTATTATGCTACTGACTTCAATAATAATGAACGAATGAGGATAACATCAACTGGTAATGTAGGAATTGGGGTATTAGTACCAGCCTATAAACTTGAAGTTGGAGGTAATCTTGGAGCAATAAACTTTATAGCAACATCTGACCAAAGATTAAAAAATAATGTTTTGCCTTCAAAATATGGTTTAAAAGAAATAATGCAACTAAAACCTGTAACTTTTCAATGGAATAAAGACAATGATGGCACAAGAGTTGGTTTTATTGCACAAGAAGTTCGCAAAATCATTCCAGAGATAATTTCAGAAGCAAAAGACAAAGATAAAACACTCGGTATCTACTATAACGAATTTGCGCCAATTTTTACAAAAGCTATCCAAGAGCAACAAACAATCATAGACAAGCAACAAAAGCAAATCTCTGATTTAGAAAAACGCTTAGAAAAGCAAGAAAAATTATTAGAAGAACTACTTAAACGCAAATAAAATGAAATCAAAACTTTTTTATTTATGCGTTCTTGTTTTGCAAATAAACTACACGCCTACCCACGCCCAAGCTCGCCTAGTTTTTGCAGGAGATGCTTTTATGGTCATCAAAAATAATGCGGTGCTTGTGGTGGATAATCCTAGCACAAATGCTATCACTACCCTATCTGGTAATATTATTTCTGAAGGAGAAAACAATATTATTAAATGGAATATTGGCACAAATACAGGCACATTTAGAATACCATTTACTACAACTATTACTGCTACTACACCTACCAACGTAAAAATCCCGTTTTCTATGCGCTTAAATGGTGCTGGCGTGGGTGCTGGGAATATTATATTTTCTACTTATGGTGGCTTAGGTTGGAATAATGCTACTTATCCACCTTCTGATGTGACTAATATGAACCACGCAGGTGTGCCAAATTCTCAATTTGTGATAGACCGTTTTTGGCGCATTGATGCTAATGAGTACACAAAAAAACCTACACCAGATATTAGGTTTGGGTATGCAGACGAAGAGTGGAGTGTGGATAACAATACCATAATGGAAAGTGATTTGGTGGCGCAATACTTTGATACAGGCACTAATGATTGGAGTACCACTTTTGGTAGTCCAAATACTGTAGCAAATTCTATGTTTGGTGTAAATATCACACCAAGCCAATTTTTTAAGAGTTGGACACTTTCTTCTATAGTTTCTCCTTTACCTGTGGAACTTTTGTATTTTTCTGCAAAAGAGAAAAATCAACAAGCGTTTTTGTCGTGGCAAACAAGCGCAGAAGTAAATACACAATATTTTGAAGTAGAACGTAGCACTAACGCCAAAGATTTTACTAAAATTGGGGTTATAAGTGCCAAAGGAAGCAATAACGGTAATAATAATAAGTAATGTACCATAAATAACTTCCTACAAAACTTCCCGAAAGTTTCCAAATTTCGGAAAGTTGTGCCAAAAAACGCTTATTTATTTTGGAAATTAGTATGTTATTTCCAGCACGTTACTAACTATAATTTTATTGATAAAGAGTTATATAATCTAGGCGTAACGCTAGGTGAAAACACTATTTATTACCGTTTACGCATTGTGGATAGAGATTTTTCTGCTAAATACTCTCGTATTGAAAGTCTTAAAATAAATCTTTCTAATGTACAAATAGGAGTGTATCCTAATCCTTTTTCAGAAGAATTATTTGTAAAAATCATCTTGCCTAAAAAAGAAAATATTTCTCTTAAAATGACAGATTATCTTGGGCGAGTTTTGTATCAGTACACCACAAATACAGAAAATTTAGATACGAAATTGAGTAAAGAGTTTGGAAATTTTGCGGCTGGTGTATATTTTTTAGAAGTGATGACAGAAAGCAAAACACAAACTTTTAAATTGGTGCACCAATAAATCAAAAATATTTTTACATTTGCGTAGTGTTTTTTACAATAGTACGTTAATTCATATAAAACACTGTTTACCAAGGTTTTATATGAATTAACGTACTATTTTGATAATTGACTAATTTCAATCAAGTACTTATTCCTAAGCCTAACCTATTAAATATCTCCACCAAAATACCAATGAAAATCCTTATCATTCATAACAAATACCTCAAATATGGCGGAGAAGATAGTGTTTTTGATTCAGAAAAAAGGCTTTTAGAACAGAATGGCAATGAAGTAGAAACTCTTATTTTTGATAATCAAGCTTTGCAAGGAATTGCCAAGCTCAAAATGATTTATAGCATTTTTTATAATAATCATTCTGAAAAACTGCTCACAGACAAGATAAAAACATTTCAACCACAAATTATTCACGTACATAATTTTTTTTATGATGCCTCGCCTTCTATTTTTTATGTAGCAAATAAATATAACATTCCTGTTGTTCAAACCCTACATAATTACCGTCTAATTTGTGCTGGTGCGCTTTTGTTACGTGATAATAAACCTTGTGAACTTTGCATCAATCAAAAATTTCCACTAGCAGGCATCAAACACAAATGTTTTGGTAACTCTTACCTAAAAACTACCCAACTTACCCTAATGACTTCTTTGCACAAGTATTTAGGTACGTGGAAAGAAAAAATTACGACTTATATCTGTTTGACAGAATTTGCTAAAAGTAAAATTGCTAATTCTTCTCTTCAAATTCCCTTAGAAAATATAACTGTAAAAGCTAATTGCACAGAAGACGTTGGTTATCAGCATATTAAAGATAATAAAAGAGAGGATTTTTATCTTTTTATTGGGAGATTATCCAAAGAAAAAGGTATTTATATTTTATTAGAGGCTGCAAAAAAAAGTGGTTGTAAACTAGAAATTATTGGAGATGGAGAATTAAAAGAACTTGTTGAAAAAGCTGCTCAAATGCACCCAAACATCATTTATCACGGTTTTCAACAGAAAGATTTTATCACAAATAAACTAAAAACCTGCAAAACACTTATTTTTCCTTCTATTTGGTATGAAGGTATGCCCCTGACTATTTTGGAGGCGTTCTCCGCAGGAACACCTATTATTGCCTCTGATATTGACAATATCAACGAACTTATAACAGATAATTATAATGGCGTACATTTTCACTATGGGAATGCGAGTGATTTGGCTGAAAAAATCCAGTATTTTGAAGATAATTTTAATAATAATTTTCAAAATATTGCTCATTTATACACACAGGCACGCCTTACTTATGAGCAAAAATATACGCCAGGAATTATTTATAAGCAACTTATTGCTATCTATGAGAAAACTATTGAAAAGAAAAAACTACAAATTACAATTTCTTCTGAACAATAAGCACCGTACAAGTAAAAGCAGTTTCTTTTATCTCCTTACCATCTTTATCCAATGACATTTGGACTGGGCGTTGTGAGCCATCATCTTTTGGCGTGATTGTTCTTGTTTTTTCATAACCATAAAAACTTACTTTTTTGTCTTTATAGTCTGCCAAATTGATACTGCTTTGGTTTTCTAAAACAAACTCTTGTTTGCCTACTTTTAGCACAAAATAATCACTTCCTTGTGCGCAATAGCTTTGTGTGGACTTTGTCCAAGGTTTTGAAAGTATAATTCCCTTATACTTTTTTAGAGAAATTTCTGTTTTTTCAGATTTACCTTTTGTCTGTGCAAAACCAGATTCACACACAAAAAAAGACGCTAAAATCACCATAATAACAACAAATGAACGCATAATTGTAAAGATTTAAAATTGAAGGGAAATTACTTTAAACTGTTTTTGATTACCTGCAATTTATAAAAAAAATAGTAAAAATCTAAAATAATTGTATTTTTGCAAGACTTAAGTGAATTGTGTTAATTGATGTTTTAATAATGGATATGTAAACATAGAATAAACATATTATATTAACTCACAACTCACAATTCACAACTCACAACTCATAAAGATGCTATTTGACCGCACAGTAAAAAACATCAACCGTATCAGGCAAATGGTTGCCATTTTGATTAAATACGGTTTTGAAGATGTCGTAACCAACACACCTCTCAAACGCCTTGTATCTGCAAGCAGGCGTGTGGCGTGGCTGCGTGACGAGCGTCCAGTCTTTGAATACAACCGCTTTGAACGCCTAAGAATGGTCATAGAAGAGTTAGGACCAACTTTTATTAAGTTTGCCCAACTTCTAAGCAACCGCCCAGATTTGATGCCTGAGGGACTTATTCACGAGTTTGAAAAGCTCCAAAATAACGTCCCTGCTTTTGATACAACCATTGCAAGAGAGATTTTTGAAACGGAAACCAACAAAAAAATCTCTGATGTTTTTGTTTATTTTGATGATGTGCCTATTGGTGCTGCTTCTATTGGGCAAGTGCATAGGGCAAGGTTGCATACAGGAGAAGATGTTGTCGTGAAAATCCAACGTCCAAATATCAATGTAAAAGTTACCACAGATTTGGCACTTATCAGAGAATTTGTGCGACTAACAGAGAATTTTTTTCAGCAACAAGGCATTTTAAATCCGCTTGATGTGGTTGATGCTTTTGAAGAAAGTATGTCCAAAGAGCTTGATTATATGTTTGAGGTGCGCCATTTGGAGCAATTTAGAAAAATTTATAAAGATGATGAAGATTTTTCTATACCAAAACCTTATAAAGAATTTTCTACTACAAAAATCCTTACTTCTGAATTTATTAGTGGTTGTAAAATTACAGATGTGCATCAGCTTGAAGCGTGGGGACTTTCTCCGCAGGAAATTGTAGAAAAAGGGCTTAATATCTATCTCAAACAGATTTTTGGAAAAGGTTTTTTTCACGCAGACCCTCACCCAGGCAACATTCTTGTAAGCCCAAACGGAACTATTGTGCTAATTGATTTTGGAATGGTAGGCAAAATCACTCGTGAGCAGCGTTTTGCTTTTGCAGGTGTTTTTGTTAGTTTGGCGCAAAATGACGGAAAAGGAATGGCTACTAGCCTGCGCAAATTAGCTATTGATAGTGATATTGAGGTTTTGGACGCTCTGGGAGATGATTTGAATGAAATGATAGACCAACTCATCACTCTTGATGTTGATGATAGCGGAATGGCAGAATTTACGGCACGTTTGCAGAAAATTATCTACAAATATAACCTAAAACTACCAGGAAATGTATTTTTGATTTTGCGTTCTTTGGCTATTTTGGAAGGAATAGGCAAATTGATGTATCCAGATTTGGATACGCTTGCTGCCATAAAGCCTTATGGGCGCAAATTGCTTGCAGAACAGTTTTCTTTGGATAATATTGGCTTTGAAACCAGTAATATTCTCTCACAGGTGAGTTCCTTGTTTTATCAAATCCCTACAGAAGCAAAACTTATTTTGCGCAAATTGAGGCGTGGCGAACTAAATTTTCAAGTAGAGATAAACCAACTTGATAGGATAGTAAACGAGGTAGAATCTATCACAAACAGGCTTTCTATCACACTGATTATCTGCGCTTTACTTGTTTTTTCTGGGCTAAGTTTGAGTATTGTTTTTCCACCTACAATACCTCAATTTTTTAGTATTTCTTTAGTTAGTTGGATAGGGCTTACACTTACTTTTTTGCTTTCTATGATACTTCTTATAATGACAATAAGAAGGAAAAATAGATGATAAAAAATTTTATTTTCTGATGTTATCCGTTAAATATTTGATAAGGTCTGTACCATAACACAATGAAGTTCAGACCGTTCAGAAATTTAATTATCAAAAATATTTTACAAAACATATTCTATTTCATTTTCTGGGTTGATTTCGTTTCCTATCAAAAGGCAAGAACTTCCTTTGCCCTCCAACAAATCAAAATAAAGCAAATATTGTTTAGGGTTGTGTGTATCACGAGCTAAAATATGCCTTGTTTCCCCTTTTCCAGACAAAAAAGCACGTCCATCACTCTCAAAAAAGAAACTACCAATATCTTTCATTTGCCACTCTATTTCACCTATATTTCTTTGTGGTAATCTAAAAAAAACTTCTG
>JANYGM010000145.1 GCA_025362415.1 bacterium | reverse complement strand
GTTTTTTTGTTTGAAATTTGGGTTTGAAGTTGAATAATTTTCATAATGGAATTAGTAATAGAAAACAATAGGAAAAATATATAAATTTTTATTGTTATAATTTTTAGATTTTTTGATGTAAGACTTCATCTGAAAACTTGCTCAAAATCTCAAAATACAATATCCTAATGTAAGAAATAAAATTTGACAGAAAATTTAATACTATATAAAATGACATTTTAAAAAACTATAATTTTTAAATTTACTTTTTTCGTATAATTTATTTGTTCCTATTTGTAGTATATTTGTAGAAATATTGCTTGCAATGTCTGAACTTACAATATCTGAACATAGAAAAGTTATTTTTGTGTTGTTTGTCAGTTAGACGTTGTAAGTAACATTTTCACAATCAATACATAAAAAAATAGTAATCAAGTAAATATCAACTTATGAATATAGAAGATTTGCAAGAATATTGCCTAAAAAAGCCACTTACCACACAAGAATTGCCTTTTGATGAAGTTACATTAGTTTTCAAAGTGGCGGGGAAAATGTTTGCTTTGACTTCTTTGGAAGGAGATTTTGCCATAAATCTAAAATGTGACCCAGAAAATGCGGTGCTTTTACGTGAGCAATATGATAGCATAAAACCCGCCTTTCATATGAATAAAACACATTGGATAACCGTTTTTATAGACGGCACTATCAGCACAAATAAAATTTTGGAATGGATAAACAACTCCTACGACCTTGTAGTAGCAAAAATTCCAAAAAAAACTAGAATTGAATTAGGCTTAGAAAAAGGTACGAAGTAAGAGGCACGAGGTACGAATGTTTATTTTTAATTTCTGTTTTTTTTGTAAAAAATGGTTTGTTGCTTGATTTCGCAAGCAACAAACCATTTTAACGTAATTCGTAATTGAAAATTTGTAATTGAAACAACTTATTTTCCACTATTCATAGAGTTTAAAAACTCTTTATTGTCTTGTGTGTGTTTCATTTTGTCTAATAAAAACTCCATTGCTTCGTTAGAATTCATACTATCCATATATTTGCGGAGTATCCAAATGCGTTTTAGGTCATCTTTGTCAATAAGTAAATCTTCTCTACGAGTACCAGAATTAGGAATATCAATGGCAGGATAAACACGTCTGTTGGCTAATTTGCGGTCTAATTGCAGTTCCATATTACCAGTTCCCTTAAATTCCTCAAAAATCACCTCGTCCATACGTGAGCCTGTATCCACAAGCGCAGTAGCAATAATAGTGAGAGATCCGCCATTTTCTACTTTTCGTGCTGCTCCAAAAAAACGTTTAGGTTTTTGCATTGCATTGGCATCAACACCACCAGTCAAAATCTTACCAGAAGATGGCACAGTTGTATTGTAAGCACGAGCAAGCCTCGTAATAGAATCCAACAAAATAACTACATCGTGACCACATTCTACCATTCTTTTAGCCTTTTCAAGTACCATAGCTGACACTTTTACGTGGCGTTCTGCTTGCTCATCAAAAGTAGAAGAAATCACCTCTGCTTTTACGCTGCGTTGCATATCTGTAACCTCTTCTGGACGTTCATCAACAAGCAAAATAATCAAATAAACTTCTGGGTGATTTTCAACAATAGCGTTAGCAATGTCTTTGAGAAGTGTTGTTTTACCTGTTTTGGGTTGTGCAACAATCATTCCACGTTGTCCTTTGCCTATTGGCGCAAACATATCCAGCAGACGAGTAGAAAACAAACTAGAAGAGGTACTAAGTTTAAGTTTGTCTTTTGGAAAAAGTGGCGTAAGATGTTCAAAAGGTATTCTATCACGGATTTCTTCTGTGGTTTTGCCATTGACACTTTCCACACGCAAAAGCGCAAAATATTTTTCACCTTCTTTTGGAGGACGTACAAAACCTTTTACTGTATCACCCACACGCAAGCCAAAAAGTTTGATTTGAGAGTGTGAAACGTATATATCATCAGGACTTGACAAATAATTATAATCAGCAGAGCGCAAAAAACCATAGCCATCTTGCATCATTTCAAGCACGCCCATATTGCTGATTGTGCCATCAAAATCACGCAAATTATCACGTTTTTTCTGCAAATTTTGGTTATGATTAGGGTTTTTGTTGTATTGATTGGGATTTTTGTGTTCTTTTGGAACAACATTTGTAGAGATGTTTGTAACAGTTTTTAGTTCTGTTTCAACTACTTGATTATCAGACTGATTATCAGAATTTTGATTGTTGGTATTTTGATTATCAGCATTTTCTAAATCATTCGTATTTTCAAGATGTTTTTTATTTTGGTGATGTTTCACAAAAATTTTATCTTTTGGAATTTCTTTTGAATTATTATCTGTTTTTTCGTCTAGATTTTCAGAAGAAATAGTTATTATTTCTGTTTCCAAAACGTCATTTTCATTAACAGAAACCTCTTCATTTGTGGTTGATTGGACGTTTTGCCTTTTGATACGTTTGCGTTTTGGGTCTTCTTCTAGCTTTTCTGTGCTGTTATCTAAAAGAATTTCATCATAAGTTTTTTCTTGAATTTGGATAGCAAATTTGTCATCTGGGAGTTTTGCTTGTTCGTCCAAAATCTTGTAAACAAGTTCTTGTTTAGTAAATTTTTTGGTATTGACTTGGAAAGTGTCAGCTATTTCTTTAAGTTCTGAAAGAAGTTTGAGGTTTAGCTCATCAATGTTGTACATAAATTACGAAATAAGGTAGGAAATGCGTTTAAATGCCTTTTTAATGCGTTTTTAGGCTGATGAACCAAAAACGTAGTGAATTTTAATGGAGGATTTGTGGAGATTTTTAGGAAAAAATCAGCAAATATAATGGAAATGTGTTATAGAAAAGCGTTAGGAAAAATGTTTGAGAAAACCCACATTTTTCAAAATAACTTCACAAAGGTAGGACTTAAAATGAATATACCAAATTTTTATTTTATTTTTTTGATAAAAATAGTATTTTTTAAAGAAGGCTTCGCTTTAAGCGAAGTCTTCTTTTTTGTCTAATATAATTATTTCGTAATTGTTTAGGTTAATTTGTTGTTCATACTACTATATATTGCTTGTTGGTTTCCCCACGTTCCACGCTTATCTTGTAGGGGTTTTGTATTTGTAGGGGCAACCCTTGCGGTTGCCCTCTTTGAATAGGCTTTAAATTTGTTTTTGTAGATGATTTTGCATTCTGGTAGATGATTTTGCATTCTGATTGTCGTGTTGCTTTCGCATTTTGGGCAACCGCAAGGGTTGCCCTA
>JANYGM010000220.1 GCA_025362415.1 bacterium | reverse complement strand
GAAAGCGTAGAAGGCTTTAAAAAGGCTGATTTTGAACAATTTTTAGTAGAAAATATGAATACAGACAGGATTATTTTCTCCACCGTAGGCAATATCTCTTACAAAAAAGCTTTTAAAGTAGTGGAAAAATACCTCAAAGATATTCCTACTATTGTAGCCAAACATTACAGAAAGCCTTTTGAAACGCCAAAAAACGAACTAAATCTTATAAAAAAATCTCCTATTACGCAAGCGCATTGCGCAATAGGTGGGCAGGCATATAGCCTTTCTGAAGATATTAGACTAGCTTTTTTCCTACTTAATAATATTTTGGGAGGTCCTGCTATGGGTTCTCGTCTAAATCTTTCTATGAGAGAGAAAAAAGGGCTTGTATATTCTGTGGAGAGTGTTTATACGCCTTACACAGATACGGGTATGTGGGGAATTTTCTTTGGAACAGAAAAAAAACAACTAGGCAAAGCTATTGATATTGTCCAAAAAGAGCTTAAACTACTTCAAAATACGGTTTTGGGCAACGTACAACTACACAACGCCAAAGAACAACTAATGGGACAACTGGCAATGTCTGACGAAAATAATTTGAGTTTTATGCTGATGATGGGTAAGAGCCTGCTAGACACTGAAAAAATAGAAAATCTAGAAGATATTTTTGCAGAAATAAAAGCTATTAAAGCCGTTGATTTACAAGAGATTGCGCAGGAAGTTTATCAAATAGATAAACTCAAAACATTGCAATATATTCCTGAGTAGTATTCAGGAATATATTATAATTAGATAACGACATTAATAATTTGTATTACAGTCCAGCGGACTAATATATTTATAGAAAACAGTCAAAAAATGTATTTCGCTCCAGCGGAGCGGCACTAGCAAGAGCTAGTTTTATAAATATTGCGCTCCGCTGGAGCGAGATACAAACACAATGATATTTCTATAAATATAGAGTTCCGCTGGAACTAATACAAAATATCAATGTCTTTGTCTAAATCTCTTTTTAAAACGAACTTACTCTTTGTTATTAGTGGTTTGACCTCCGTTCCACTACAGCACAGACCACTAATAACAAAGAGTGTACGGTAACAAAAAATTGCAAATACAAAGTTTTAAATACCTAAACAGCAACTCTAAATTTAAAATCTATTAAAAAATTCAATTGTCCTAAAATTAGAATCTTTATAGAATTTATGTTGAGTGTAACTAATATAAATTTGGTCATCAATCATTGGTATCAATGTTGCGTTATTGTATTGAGATGGAACAGCTGAATACCAAACAGAGCTAACTCTTGGGTCTATCGTAAAGTACCCTTTTGCATTAATGTAACCTGCATTTTTCAATGAATTATAGATTGCTATAGAGCCATTTGCATCAATTCCTGGGATAATTGTAAATTTATTAGGAAATATAGGTGAAGGCTCATTTACATAATAAGCACTTGGGATTGTTCTTGTTTGCAACTTTTGATAATTTGCATTTGCTGTTACAAGTCTGTTGGGGTCTTCTGTTATATCAAACTTTGCCATATTCCAAATGGTTGGCACTGTAGTATTGTCATATATTTGGTCAATTCCACCTAAACAATATAATGCTGCGGCTTTATAACTCTTTACATTACTTATTAAACTTAAGAAACCGCTTCCTTGACTCATACCTACGCCGTAAAAAGGTTTTCCTGCTACTATTATGTTTGATGACTGTAAACTGCTAATAATTGCATCAATGTTCGCAATGTCTATACTTGCAGTACCTGTGCTAGTTTCCCACCTTTTATTTACTCTATCTTTACTTTCGGTTACTATTATGGCATATCCGTTTACAGCAGCATATCTCAAAAATTCCAAATTATCAATTCCTTTTGTTGTTGTCCAACCTACAGCACTACCACCTGCACCGTGAAAAGGAATAATTATTCCACGATAAGTAGCAGGAACATAATAGTAAACTTGACTTCCATTAATTACCACATTTGTAAAATTTATTTGAGGCGTGGTTTTGTAAGTGGCTGTTACGTTTACATTTGACGAGGGCATTTTGAGTGTTGTTCTCCACTCGTTGGGGCTTTGTAATGCTGAAACATCACCTGTCCACTTGTCAAATACTTGTGTACTACCTGGAGGGTTTGAGAATATATAAGCAGTGTCTGCAACATTGTAAGTGCCTGCACCTTCACCATTACTAACTGTCAAAGTAAAAACGGTCTGTGTGGGTGTCAGGTTTGGGTCTGACTTTTTGCAACTTACAAAAAGTAGCGTTAAAAATAGTATTGGTAAATACAGTGTTGGTGAAAATAGTATTGGCTTCATAATTTATATTTTTTTAGAGCTAATTTTATACCTTTTTTTATAGACTATTGATTTGTTAAAAGGTTTAATTGTGTTTCAAAAAAATCAGAATTTCATAGAATATATTGTTTTTGGTCAAGATGTGTGAACATAAAATCTGGCACACCGCACAAATCATCATCATATTTAATGCCTTGATGACTCCACATATTCATATCTCACAGATACATATTATGCCAAACATAACGCAGAACTGGGGATACAAGCGTTTCACACGCCAAAAACTCATTACTACGGTATGTTTCAAGATTCAAATCTATATCTTCTTGTAAAGACGTTTTTATAGTTAATTCTTGCAAATTTGGTATAAATCTTTCAGAATTAACTATAATTTGAGGGTGTTTAGCCTTCAAAATAGTTAAATTTTTATAGTCTGTAAATGCCATAATTATAGTGTTTTTTATCTGTTAAAATTACTTTTTACACTTTATTCAAAGAAAAAGCTAAAGGTTTTTCTGCAAAAAGTGCCTTTGTTTTGCTCCAAACGCCAATAAAAAAATCAGAATTTCTATAATTATTCAAATCTTCTTGGCTATCCCAATGGCTATAAGTACAAAAAATAAGTGGATTATCAGCATCTTGTAGCACTTCTACGTGTGTGCAACCGTGCATAGACAATATTTTTTCTTTGGAATGGTTAAAAATAGCCAAAAAATCAGTAATTTTGTCTTCTTGAAACGTCATTCTGACAATTCTAATTAGCATAAATAATTTTAAATTGTGAATTGTGAGTTGTGAGTTGTTAAAGTAAGATACAAATATACGCTTTCTTAGTTCAATACTATGGACAGTTTTAGTGTATAAATTTTGAAAAAAGCACTTAGAATGTTATCTTTGTTTTGCCAACAAGAAACAACTAACTCCAAGTGCTATGAAAACCGTTACAATTTTCAATACAATATTAGGAAAAATGGATA
>JANYGM010000174.1 GCA_025362415.1 bacterium | reverse complement strand
TCAAAAAAAAATTTTTATACGTTTCCTTTGATTTACTTACCTTGTAACAAAAGAGGTAGGCAAATAATTTGAAAAATACTCACTTATTAACTAATTAGTAATGATTGTTTTATGTTTTTATTTGACACAAAAGACATATTGATATTTAGCTATTAAAAATAATTTTCTGAAAATCTTGTGTATATTTGCAACAATATTATCAAAATCATAAGAAATCAATGAAAATAGGTATTTTTTTTGGCGGACAGTCAAAGGAGCGTGAAATTTCGTTTGCAGGCGGGCGCACCGTTTACGACAACCTCAACAAGGATTTATTTGAGCCTGTCCCTATTTTTGTGGATAGTTTGGGCAATTTTATTCTCTTAGATTGGCAATATCTCTATAAAGGCACTATCCGTGATTTTTATCCGCCTGCACAATACCAAAGTGCTGATTATCAATTATATATAGAAAGTTTAGCAGATGATGATTTTGGCAAAATTTCGGAAGAAAAAACCAATGAAATCATCTCACACGTAGGAAAACGTGTGTATCCTCACGAACTTTCTAGTATGATGGATTTTGCATTTTTGGCACTTCACGGCGGACAAGGGGAAGATGGAGCTATTCAGGGCATTTTGGAATGGTATAATATTCCATACTCTGGAAGTGGGATTTTGCCTTCTGCTATTGGTATCAATAAAAATATTCAGAAAGATTTGTTGGTACAATATGGCTTTGCACGCCCAAAATCAATGATTTTGACAAAAAATGATTACAAAAAAAATGCCTATAAAGGTGATATGTTAGAAACTTTGGTAGCTAAAATTGGTCTGCCAATGGTCATAAAAGCACCTAATCAAGGCTCTTCTATGGGTATTTCCATTTTGAATGAGAAAGATAATCACGCTTTTATGCAAATGATAAATAAAGCGTTTTTTATACAAGAACTTTCTGGTAAAAAGTGGCTCAATTTCTCCAAAACAGAGAAATTGCAGTACCTTACGAGCCTTACAGACATACGTGAGGGCATTGGTTTTCCTTTGACTTTGGAGATTGTTTTGCAAGATTTGAATGGACAGAGAACGCCAATCAAGCATTTGGGCGTAGTTTTTCGTCCAGAAGTATTAGAAAAATTATTAGATGAAAATGTGAAAGAAAATCTGCACCGCATTATTTTGACTGCTACAAGTGCAGAAGAGAGTATTTTGATAGAAAGATTTATTGTTGGTAAAGAATTTTCTTGTATTGTGGTGCAAGATGAAAACGAAAATGGTGTAAGTGTGCCACTTGCGTTGCCACCTACGCAAATTCTCAAAAAAACAGATTTTTTTGATTACCGTTCTAAGTATTTGCCAGGAATGACACGCAAAATCACGCCTATTGACCTTCCAACGGCACAAATTGAAAATATCAGGCGTGAATGTGAAAAACTTTTTGTAGCAATCAATGCCAATGTTTATGCTCGTATTGATGGTTTTATCAATGCACTAGGAGAAATTTTCCTAAATGACCCAAATACTACCTCTGGAATGCTTCCGTCCTCTTTTTTCTTTCACCAAGCCGCAGAAATAGGGCTAAATCCGTCACAATTTTTGACTTATATTATCAGAACTTCTATATCAGAACGGATAAAAACGCCCAAAAACAATTTTTTCTTACATCAAAAACTCCAAAATTTAGACGAGAAAATTAGTAATAATCAGAATAAAACTACTTTGAAAACAAAAGTAGCGGTAATAATGGGTGGATATTCTACAGAAAGACATATCTCTGTGGAAAGTGGTAGAAATATCTTTGAAAAACTAGCCTCATCTACCAAATATGAGCCTATTCCTGTGTTTTTGATGGGAAATGATGAGCAGAATGCTACACACGAACTTTACCAAATCCCTGTGAATATGATGCTCAAAGACAATGCTGATGATATTAGAGATAAAATCCTTAATTATGAGGTGCAAAGCACAAGTGAAGGACAAATTTTGTTAGAAAAAATCAAAGTTGAAGCCAAAAATATCACCAAAAAATATGCCCAAAATGCTATTTTTAAACCTCAAAAAATTAGCTACGAATGGCTAAAACAACACGTTGATACAGTTTTTATAGCTTTGCACGGCAGACCAGGTGAAGACGGCGCAATTCAGGCAAAACTAAATGAAATAAAACTGCCTTACAACGGCTCGGGCGTGGAAAGTTCTCAAATTACTATCAATAAATTTGAAACCAACGAAATTCTTAAAAATAATGGTATTTTGGTGGCAAAACACGCACTTT
>JANYGM010000166.1 GCA_025362415.1 bacterium | reverse complement strand
TAGCTTTTAAATACCAGTTTTTGGAGAAAATAAAACGTAAAAATCATTATTTTCTCCAAAATGAAAAACCTAAAAGCGCATTTGTCGTCAGGTGGAAACACCTGACGACACAGGGGAAATAGAAATTAACATTACTGGGGCAAGCCCAGCCCCTACAAAATACAACCTAAACAGTTCCCAAATTTTTTAATAGCAACTTTGCAAATATAATACTATTTTTTCCATTACTCAAAAGTTTTCTTTTTGCTTATTAAGCAATATCTAAAAATATTTTTTATACTATTTGTTTTAATTTTAAAAATAAAATAGTAGATTGCAGTTGATTTTCTAAATACTAACCTTGCGCTCCTTATGAAAACCTTGCTTTTGAAATCAAAAATCACGCTAATAAACAATTTGTTTATTTTGGTTTTATTGCTTTTTTTGAGTAATAAAAGTGCATTTGCGCAACTTACGGGTGATAGTTGGGCAAATGCGCAACGCAACAAATCAGGAATTATTACTATTACGTATTTTGAAACGCCTGGTGTGGTTTACAAAAATGCCAGTAACAAATTAGATGGTATTTGTATAGATATATTAAGAGAATTTGTCAATTATGTAAAAGTCAAAAAAGGTGTTAGTTTGAAGGTAAATTTACAAAAGAAGACAGATGATTTTTCTTTGTTTTTGAATAATATTAAAACAGGAAAAGGCGGGATTTTTGGGCTTGCACCGCTTTCTATCACGCAAGAACGCAAAAATATAATGACTTTTACGCCTGCCTATATGAGCAATTTGTCTGTACTTATTTCGCATAGTAGCGTACAAGATTTGCCAAGTATAATAGATATTAGTACCGCCTTTAAGGGAATGAAGGCATATTCTTTGAAAAACTCTACTGTTGATACAGAAATACAAGAAATAAAGAAAAAATACTACCCAGATTTGCAAGTTATTTATGTTTCTAGTGCCGCAGATTTGATAAATAGAACATTAGAAGACCCAAAATCTTTTACAAAAACTGATTTTTTGTATTATGCTGCCGCCTCACGTGAACGCCGCCCTATCAAAAAACACGACGAAGGAAGCGTAAAAGCAGAACCTTTTGGAATAGTGATGCCAAAAGGCTGTGATTGGGAAGATGTTTGGGCTGTTTTTTTGGAAGAATTTAAGCTAAAACCTGCTTATGAAAAATCTCTTGTCAAACACTTGGGTTATAATGCTACAAAAATGATTATAGGACTAAAATGAGGTATTGATGTGTGATATATGATGTATGATATAAGTACATTGTTTGTCGTTAAAAAACACATCATATATCATATATCACACATCATATATCAATAAAATGAACAAAGATACTCTACTAAATCTCATTAAAAATCCTGCTAGTATTTCAAATGACGAAGCAGAAATGTTGGAGGAAATTGTTAGGCAAAATCCTTACTTTCAAGTAGGGCATTTGCTTATAGCAAAATTTCAACATACACAAAAAAGCACGCTAGCAACACAAAAAATACGTAAAGCAAGCCTTTATTCGTATAACCGTAGTCGTTTGAAGACCTTTTTGGACGTAGTGAGTAGCACAGAAAACGACAACCCGCAGACTTTCAAGACTACAAGCAAAGATGCTAAAGTTTTTTTTGAAAATATCCAAAATGAAATCTCTGATTTTGATAAAAAATTTGCAGAAGCAGACCCAGAAATAATCACCAAAGAACTAGAAAAATCTTATCAAAAAGATAATTATAAACTAGAAATAGCAGAAAATCAAACAGAAAACATTCAAACTGACAATCAAAAAGAGCAAAATGACCTTATTGATGCCTTTTTGAATAAAGCAGATGCGCCAAAACAAACAGAAAAAAATACAGATTCAGAAGTTGATAATATTTCTGATAATGTTGATAATTCCGCAGAAATATCAACAGAAAATATTGTTGAAAATGTTGCTGAAAAAAATACAGAAAGCATTGTAAATGAAGTAGTTAATACTTTCGTGGAAACGCCCGCTATCATACATACGCCTGTATATGAGCCTGCAAAAGAAGAAACTAATGATAACAGTAATAATGATGATAATAGTAATGATGCTGAACAAGTTACTGAAATCCAAGCTATTACGTTTTATGCCTCTGGCAAAAATAAAGAAGCCGTAGAGATTTATAAGAAACTCCTCAAAATAAATCCTGATAAAAAAGATTATTACGAAAGTCAGATTGAAATTTTGAGTGATTTTTCTGATGATACTCGCATAGAAACACCCTCAACTGAAACTAGGCAAGAAATAGGCATTACAGAAACAAGAGATTTGAATAATGCAAGTTTTGATACAACACCTGCGGAAGTAGTAAAAGAAATTGAAAAAGAGATTGTTCCAGAAATTTTTGGAGATAGAAAAGAAGTACAAAGAGAAATTGAAGAAGTCAAGATACCAGAAATAAAAATTTCTGAAAAAGTTTTAGAGAATATAGAGGAGAAAAAAAACGTAATTGTTTCTCCTCAAATAGCAGAAAAACCTATTTCTGATGTATCTAACGCACAAATATTGCACGAAGATGTAGCCCTAAAACTCCTTGATGAAGGACGAATGGAAGAAGCTGTAGAAGTTTATAAAAAATTAATTTTGCAAAATCCAGAAAAAAAAGCGTACTTTGTGACCCAAATTGAAATCTTAGAGAATTAAAATAGTTGTGAGTTTTGAGTTGTGAATTGTAAGTTAAATACACGACACAATTATAAAATTTTGCTTTTTATTTTCTTAAATTTAAAAGTGCCGTTGTTTGTGCCTTCACAGATAACAAAATATATAAACTTAACAAAAAAATTAACCAAAACAATGACATTTATTATTATTCTGACTATTATAGTCGCTATACTACTGATATTAGTAGTTTTATTACAAAATTCAAAGGGTGGCGGACTTACAAGCCAGTTTAGTGGAGCGAGCCAACTTATAGGCGCACGCCAAACAACTGATTTGCTAGAAAAAGTAACTTGGGGACTCGTGATGGTACTTTTTGTTGTTTCTCTTTCTTCTGCAATATGGTCTTCAACTGCTAGTAATGCAGGTGTAAGTGATGATGACATCAAAATAAATGTACCAGCTACAAAAGCTCCTGCAGACAAAAAAGCTCCAACTGATAAGCCCGCAGACAAACCTGCAGAGCCAGTTAAAAAATAATTTTTTTGAAGATTTTATTTTCAACCATAAACCCGCTTAATTTTTTAAATTAAGCGGGTTTATGGTTGAAAAATCTACCACAAGTAGTTTTTTGTGTTTATCTTCTCCATTAGGAAGAGGTGCAAAGTACGAATATAAAACTCTGATTATTAAGTTATTTCCATTCCTAAGATAAGCCATTTCTTATTTTTAGATATTTTTTTACCTTAACTGTTATAAGTGATATAAAAATAATGTAACTTACAACTTTTAAATATCTAACTTCAATTTTTTATGTACAAACTATCTTTAAAGAGTATTGTTGTAGCATTTTTTGCTATGTGTTTGGCAACGTCTTGCCAAAAAAGTGTCAAAGGAAAATGGACTGATGCCGACAAAGCC
This sequence comes from bacterium, assembly GCA_025362415.1. Lineage (GTDB taxonomy): Bacteria > Bacteroidota > Bacteroidia > Cytophagales > Thermonemataceae > JANYGM01. The sequence continues at coordinate 587 of JANYGM010000166.1, read as the reverse complement.
GCTTTCTTAAAAGAAAATATAAAAATAATGAAAACAGACGAAAATATAAAAATGTTTAATGCCAGTGATGCTGAAATTAAAACTATGACTGATTGTAGTTTAGTTAAACTAGAAGCCGCTTACACACCTGAGGAAGTAAGAAAAGGATTTGAGAAAAAAGATGAATTTAAAAAAATTGCTACTGAATGTATTAAAAACACTTTACTTGGTAAAAAAGGTGCTTGGTCATCAAAATACAAAGAAATGATGAAGGTACAGATAAATAAAAGTGAGCAAGAGGGTTTTACACCAGAACAGCAACAAAAGGTGACTGAATGTATGATTTCAAAAATGGAAAGCAATATTGACCCTGCTGATTTGGCTAACTCTCGTACAGAATTAGCGGAAATTAACCAAAATTGTGTAGCGGAAATAATGTCAAAATAATTTATTTTTTGCGTTCTAACTAAAAAAACCTTATTTACAGCCCACCGCTACAAATAAGGTTTTTTCAATTTGATTTCTAAAAATCTTTGGATATTAGTGTTTATAACTAATAAGGCTTATTTAAGTGCCATCAAAAGACCAATTACAATACCAAATAGAGC
>JANYGM010000088.1 GCA_025362415.1 bacterium | reverse complement strand
ATGCGATGCCAACATTAACAATTGCGCTTCAAGAATTGCTTCTGGTCCAAGTGGCAAGTGAACTGCCATTTGGTCACCATCGAAATCTGCATTAAATGCCGTACAAACTAAAGGGTGCAATTGAATTGCTTTTCCTTCGATTAATTTTGGTTGAAATGCTTGAATACCCAATCTGTGCAAAGTAGGCGCACGGTTTAGTAATATTGGATGTCCTTTGATTACATTTTCAAGAATATCCCAAACCACTGGTTCTTTTTTATCGATTATTTTCTTAGCAGATTTTACCGTTTTTACAATTCCACGTTCTATTAATTTTCTGATAACAAATGGCTTGTATAATTCTGCAGCCATATCTTTTGGAATACCACATTCGAACAACTTCAATTCTGGTCCAACAACAATTACTGAACGAGCTGAATAATCCACACGTTTTCCTAGTAAGTTTTGGCGGAAACGTCCTTGTTTACCTTTCAACATATCAGAAAGAGATTTCAAAGCCCTGTTTCCATCTGCACGCACTGCATTTACTTTGCGTGAGTTATCAAACAAACTATCCACAGCTTCCTGCAACATACGTTTTTCGTTGCGCAAAATTACTTCTGGAGCTTTTATCTCAATAAGTCTTTTTAGGCGGTTATTTCTGATGATTACTCTACGGTACAAATCATTCAAATCAGAAGTCGCAAAACGACCACCATCAAGTGGTACGAGTGGGCGAAGTTCTGGAGGAATAACAGGCAACATTTTCAAAATCATCCATTCTGGGCGGTTTTCAATTTTTGCTTCTTGGAAAGCACGCACTACTTTAAGGCGTTTTAGAGCCTCTGCCTTGCGTTGTTGAGAAGAATCATTAGCTGCTTGGTGGCGCAATTCATTTGCCAATTTGTCTAATTTTAGACGAGAAAGAAGCATTTGCAAAGCATCTGCGCCCATTCTAGCTATAAATTTAGTTGGGTCAGAATCATCTAACAAGTGATTTTCTCTTGGAAGTTTGTCTTGGATATCCAAATACTCATCTTCTGTGAGGAAATCCAAATATGTACTACCATTACGTCCTTCTTCAGCCATTACACCAGGATTTACCACAATGTATCTTTCGTAGTAAATAATTTGGTCAAGTTTTTTGGTAGGAAGTCCTAACAAATAACCAATTTTGTTGGGCAAAGAACGGAAATACCAAATATGCGCCACAGGAACAATGAGTTCAATGTGTCCCATACGCTCACGACGCACTTTTTTCTCTGTAACTTCAACGCCACAGCGGTCGCAAATGATGCCTTTGTAACGAATACGTTTGTATTTGCCACAATGACACTCCCAATCTTTGACTGGACCAAAAATACGTTCACAAAACAAACCCCCCATTTCTGGTTTGTAAGTTCTGTAATTGATTGTTTCTGGTTGAGTTACTTCCCCGTGTGAACTATCTAGGATAGACTGAGGAGAAGCCAAGCTAATAGTAATAGTACTAAAATCACTTGTCAGTTTTCTGTTTTTCTTGAATGCCATAATTATTTTTTATGTACTTTTAAGATTGCACTTTTGAGGTTTTTTGAAGAGTTTTCTCTCTTTTGAGAAGCTTATTGCAAAATAATAACAAATTTACAACTATAGTGGTATTTTTGAATTATACGCCCTCTATTACTCCCCTTGTATTTGTTGGATTTAGGTGTGTTAATATTTTCCCATCAAAATTGATTATTTTACTTTGGTGTAATGAGTAAAGTATTGACATTACATCTTCTTTATTATGCCCTGACATATCGTTACAAATCTCTTCAACTGTCATTGTTACCTTATCTGTAATGCAACCTAAGACAGAGAACCTTAATTGATTTGGTTCACTTATTTTTGTACTACCAACTGGAGGCTAAAAATATACTTTTGCATTGCGTCCAGTTGAGTTTTTAAAGCTCCAAATGTATCTGTATAAGTTCTATCATGTAGTATTTCCAAATTACGAACTGCGTTTTTAATTTCGGTTTGTATTAACGCAGTTTCTTTATTTTGCTTATTACTTTCTCTGTAAAAAAATATGGATAGTGCTATTGCTCCAATAGATAAAGTTAGTGAAACCACTACATTTGTAATATTGAGTATATCTTGTGGAGTCATATTATAAAAAATTTCTGTTTTTCATCCATTCATATTCTTCTTTTGTGTACCCTGAAGCCCACCAACTTTTCTGAACTTTAACAACAATAATCTTATCATCAGTCCTTGTAAATATTCTAAGGTTATCAAGAACTTGCCTAGTAGTTTGATTAGTTTCTATAAACCACGTGGATTGGGCTTGATGCCACCAAAGTCCATAATTCTGTATTGCTTGAATTAAAGGCTCATTATCTTTATTTTGTTCATTATAAGATACACAGTAAACAGCCATTTTTTTGTTGATTTATTATGTAAATAAACTATTTGGTCTATTTAAAGACTTAATAGTGAAATTTAGGGATTTTTCTATAGCGACACCAATCAAAATAGAAAATTTCACAAAAGTACGCATTTTTTTAATAACAAACACAATTTTTTTATAATTTGTTTTTTTTAGTTTTAACTGAAAGATTAAAAACGAAAAAATAAATACAGAATTTTATCAGAATAATTTATTTTGGCACAGAATAACAGAATATCTATTTAATTTCGTATCTTTGCGCCTCAGAAATAATACTCATACTTATTTATATAAAATTACTGCTTCTAACTTCAAAGAATTATCAAAACAATGAAAGAACCGCAATTAAAAAATGTGCAGAACCGCATTAAAAAGGTTGCAAGTATTTTAGTAACCCAGCCATTACCCACAGACCCAAAATCTCCCTATTTTGAGTTGGCAAAAAAGTATAATCTTAAAATAGATTTTCGTTCTTTTATCCAAGTGGACCCTGTTCCGTTGAAAGATTTTAGAAAGCAAAAAGTCAATATTCAAGACCATACAGCAGTTGTTTTTACGAGCAGACACGCAGTAGATTATTATTTTGCGTTGGCAAAAGAACTGAAAATTGAAATCCCACAGGATTTGAAATATTTTTGTATTTCTGAACAAACAGCTAATTATCTGCAAAAATACATACAAGTTCGTAAGAGAAAAGTATTTACAGGCGTGAAAAATGCGCTTGACCTTGTGCCTTTTATCAAAAAATACAAAGATGAAAAATTTTTGTATCCTTGCTCTGATGTCAGAAAAGATGATATTCCTACGTATATGAAAGAAAACGGCTATGATTTTACGGAGGCTATCTTGTACCGCACTGTTGCAAGTGATTTGTCTGATTTGTCTGATGTAAAATATGATATTTTGGCGTTTTATAGCCCGTCTGCCATCAATTCTTTGTTTACTAATTTTCCTGATTTTGTCCAAGAAAATACACGTATTGCGGCATTTGGTAGCACTACGGCAAAGGCGGTTACAGATGCAGGGCTGATTTTAGATGTAGAAGCACCTCTGCCAAATGCGCCTTCTATGACAGGTGCTTTGGAGGCTTATATTCAGATTGCTAACAAGATAAAAAAGTAAGTAATTGTGAATTATTAATTGTGAATTATGAATGAATACAAAAATTTGATAACCAAATAATTATGTATTTTTCAGTCAAATCAAAGCACAAATTAATGTATAAACACCTACTTGGAAACGTAACAAAATAGCTTTAAAAAATATTTTTTTGAAAAAAGTTTGGTAAATAAAAAAAAACAGTGTATTATTACGCATCAAAACTAATAAACCTAGTATAAAAGTTGATTTTATAATAAAATTCAAAACATTTTACTTAGACAAAATACTTAAAAAGTATTTTTTTCTTAACTTATTCTCTTGCTTGTCAAGAATATAGCTAAGAAGGAAGTTTTTTTTACAAAAAAAAATACTGAAAGTTTTGCAATATCAAAAAAACATACTACTTTTATAACGCAATCAACTTATTACGCTAAAAAAAATGAAAAAATTATTTACGAATGCCTTGATGTTTTTTGTTTGTCTTGTCAGCTTGCCTGCATTTGCACAACAAGAAACTCAATTTAGCCAATATATGTTTAATACATTGTTTTATAATCCTGCTTATGCGGGTATACGTGGACAAGGAAATTTTGCTTTGTTACATAGGACGCAATGGTTGGGTTATAATGGTACTTTTGACCAAGGAGGCGCACCAAATAGCCAAGTGCTAAGTTTTGATGCACCTTTTATGCAAACAAGTGGTATAGGAATACATATTACTAATGACCAAATATCAACTGTTCGTAATACAGAATTACAAGTTTCTTATGCTTATCATATTCCGCTAGGAAATGGTAAACTTTCAATAGGAGCAAGAGCTGGAGCATATAATCAAGTAAACCGCTTTAATATCTTGCGTGCAAGAGAGTCTGACGACCCATTGGTAAACTCAGCTATTGCAAGTAGTGGCAATATGCAAATAAAACCTGATGTTTCTGCTGGCTTATATTATCAAACACCAGATTTTTATGTTGGTGTAAGTGGTACTAGACTTTTGCAAGCAGAATTTGATTATGGTATTGCAGGACTAAAAAATGCACTTTCAAGAAATGTATATTTGACAGCAGGTTATAATATACCAGTCAATGACCAACTTGTAGTAACACCATCTTTCTTGGTAAAATCAGACCTTAACACTTATTCTTTTGATGTTTCTGCTATTGCTACCTATGATGATAGGTTTTGGGGTGGACTTTCTTACAGACAAGGAGATGCGGGTATTGTGATGCTTGGTATGAATATTAAGAAAAATGAAGCTGGTTATACCGAACTTAGAGCAGGTTATAGTTTTGATTACACTTTGCAAGGTCGCCAAGCTAAGTCTGCTACCTCACACGAGTTTATGGTTGCTTATACTATTGCACCACCAGCACCCATTAAAAAACCAGCGCAAAGAACGCCTAGATACAATCATTAAGAACTATTGCAAATTTATAATAATAATAATTTAAAAATTTTTTAGAATAAATTTGCAATACTGAAAAAAAATATACATTTTTGCACAACAATTGCATAGTATTTGCTTACTCCAGAATTATGCTTTTCTACAAACAAAGTAAAGAAATTTTATTTCAAACAATAATAAGTGTTATGAACAAATTGAGGAATAGTAGTAGCTTTTTCGCTATAGTTATAGCGGCGGCTTTTTTGCAGAGTTGCGGACTTTTTGGTGGAAAGAAAGGAGGGAGGAAATTACCTGAAGAACTCAACGCTAGAATTAAAGTAACCAGAGGAGAAGTTTACAATTTTGACCAAGTGCGTCAAGGTTGGGATCAGTACCGCCCACAAAGTATGGTCGTTATTCCTGCTGGTACATTTCATATGGGACAAGCTGACGAAGATGTGCCTCAAACACAAATCAACTATAACAAGCAAATTACTATTAGTGCTTTTTATATGGACGAAACGGAGGTTACAAATAATCAATACCGTTTGTTCACTGAAACACTAATGGCTTATGCAACAGGTGCTGTACCACTTGACCCAGATTACGAAGAAGACGTAATGAAAAAAATATTTGACCCAAATGGTGCTAAGCCTGATTCTATTCAAGTAATGGAAAAAGCCTATCCAAATGTGGACAGATGGGTAAAAGATTATGCTCACCACATGGGCGACCCAATGCTAGAATATTACTTTGACCACCCAGCCTTTGACGACTTCCCAGTTGTTGGCATAAAGTGGACACAAGCAACTTTATTCTGTCAGTGGAGAACAATGCACTTAAACCGTTACCGTGTTGTAGAACAAGGGCTTGTGGCATCTCCTCGTTTTAGACTTCCAACAGAAGCTGAATGGGAATATTCTGCGAAAGGTGGACGTGATTTGGCTAAATATCCTTGGGGAAACCCATACACTCGTAACACGCTTGGTTGTATGTTAGCTAATTTTAAACCAGGTAGGGGTAATTACTATGATGATGGTTTTTCTTATACAGCTCCTGTAGCATCGTATTTCTCTAATGACTGGGGACTTTATGATATGGCTGGAAATGTGGCGGAATGGTGTCAAGATGCTTACTATGAATCCGCATCTCCTATTGTTTGGGATATAAATCCTGTTTATGACCCACAAGACAAAGGTAGCAAACTAGGTACTGGTTCTCCTAACCTAAGAGATTATCCAAAACGTATGATTAGAGGTGGTTCTTGGAAAGATATTGCTTATTACCTAGAAACAGGTACAAGAACATACCAATTCCACGACTCTGCATCAAGTGCTGTAGGTTTCCGTTGCGCAATGACATACTTAGGGCGTTCTTCTGGTTCTGAATACGGAAGTACAAAAAGATAATTACCAATCAAACCAACTCAAAGTATAACCAATAACTTTGAAAAATAGTATCTTTAAAAATCAAAAAACCAATTTAACTAAAACGTGTTACTAAAATGTCTGAAAAAAAATTAAGCGGAGTTCGTTATCTTTACCACTACATCGTTCCAAGAGTAGTAGGCTTTGGTGCTGCGGTTGTTATCGTGGGCGCACTATTTAAAATTATGCACTGGGAAGGTGCAGGTACAATGCTTACAATTGGTCTTTTGACTGAAGCTGGTATCTTCTTTGTTTACGGTATTGGTCCAATTGACCCTCCACACGAAGAAGCAGATTGGTCAGTGCTTGGTAATATTGCTCCACAAGGTCCTCCAAAAGATGAAAAAGTAGCACTTAAATTGGCTGCCATTGAAGCATCTCTTGCTGAAAGTATCACTCCAGATAAAGTAAAAAATCTTGGTGTTGGTATGAAAGACTTGGCTGATAATGTCACTAAAATGAGTGCTTTGGGTGATGCATCTGTTGCAACTGCAGACTATGCTAAAAATGTAAAATTAGCTTCTACTTCACTTGTTGAAATGAATAAGTCTTATTCTTCTACAATGACTGCAATGACTGCAATGGCTGATGCGTCTAAAGATGCAAAAAATTATCATGCACAAATCCAAAATTTGACTAAGACACTTAGTTCTTTGAATGCGTCTTACGAAATGGAATTGCAAGACAGCAAAAAATATATCACTGCACTTAACAAATATTATGGTGGTCTTGCTACTGCAATGGAAAGTGTTGTGGGTGCATCTAAAGATGCTGAACAATTCAAAACGCAATTGTCTGGTCTTACTACTAATCTTACTTCTCTGAATAAGGTTTATGGTTCAATGCTTAGTGCTATGAAAGGAGCGCAAGCATAACTGAAAAATGATGTAATTATCTAGGATAACCATTTTTAATGGTTATCCATAAACTAAACTTTAACTAAATAATAATAAAATTATGGCTGGAGGAGCTAAAGAGTCCCCTAGGCAACAGATGATAAATTTGATGTATCTTGTACTTACGGCTATGCTCGCACTACAAGTAAGCTCATCAATTATCAACAAGTTCCTAGAATTAAATGAGGCACTTATACATACGCAAATTGATGCTAAACTAACCAATGACTGTACTATGTCAGCTTTCGCTAGAGAAGTGAAACAAGAAGGTAATAAACCTGAGGGTATTGCTGCTATGGCAAAAGCAGAAAAGGTTAGAGCTGAAAGAATAAGAATGGTAGAGGAATTAGATGTTCTCAAAAAGAAAATTATGAAAGATGTTGCTGGTGGACTTGGCCCAAACGGACTTCTGGTTAATCCTGCGGAGGAAACTAAATTGGAAATTCTTATGGTTGGTGCAAATAAATCTGGCTTAGGTTGGAAACTTGAAACCAGTCTGAAAGACTTTACAAAAAAAGTAGCTGGAATTGCTGATATAAAAGAGGAAACTTTACCACAATTGGCGGAAGATAACAGCAAAAATCCATTATATAAAAGTGATGGTGCGCAGAGAAATAAGAAATTTGCCGAAGCTAACTTTGCTCAAACTCCTGCTGCTGCGGCACTTGCGGTACTTACACACAGACAAAGTGAAATACTTCGTACAGAAGGTATCATTTTGAAAAAACTAGGAGCAGAGATTACTGGTAAAGTTATTAAATTTGATAAAATTGATGCAACGTATGCAGCAGAATCAAATGTAGTAGCTAATGGAGATAAGTTTAGAGCAAAAATGTTTATTTTTGCAAGTGCTTCAGAC
>JANYGM010000074.1 GCA_025362415.1 bacterium | reverse complement strand
TTCCTTGCATTTGGTGGTCTTTGTGGCGCAAGTCTGCCGTTCCCAAATCCTGTGTAATATAAACAGAAGTGCCATCAGAGCGCAAAACTATCTTGTGGTCAAGTCCTTCCGCAGACAAATCAGCCCAAACTGAATTATCTTCTTTCTGGTAAAAAACGTCCTTTTTCAAGCCTTCCTCCACCATATCTTTGCCCAAAATATAGGTATTAGATTCGTAGTATTTTGAGTCAAAACTTACACCAATATTTTGGTAAGTAGCATCAAAACCCTCATAAACCCAAGTATTCATTTTTTGCCATAATTCTACCGTTTTAGGGTCATTTTGCTCCCACAAACGTAGCATTTCTTGCGCTTCTTTCATTATTGCAGTCTTATTTTGAGCAATAAGTTTAAGATTTCCGTTTATTTCGTCTAATTCATTCTCTAATTTGGAGATTTTTCTAATTTGCTTAACAAAATCTTTTGGGCAAAGTTTTTTCTCCTCTAATTCGTCCAAATGTTTGAGTAAATCTTTGGTAGAAATTTCTTTTTCTGCAGAATTTTCTACTACGTTCCAGCTTTCAAAAAGTGCTTTTACCTCATCACTAATGCTATCTAGCATATTATTTGATACAATATTTTGTTTTTCTATATCAAGATTTTTAATGATGATATGGTATTTTTCTAGTGATTTTGTAACGACAATTTTCTCTGCATCTGTGCAATCTTCTAGGTCATTTTGGTATAATTTCTCCAAAAATGGTTTCGTTTCTTTCTTCAATTCTTTATCAAACCTTACATAGTATTTTCCTACAAGGTGGTCACCTTTGATGCCTGCACTTTCTGGTGTTTCAAACAAATCCATAGTGATGCCATCAGCATTGATGTTGCCAAATTTGGTATAGGCAAGCATAGATTTGCATATATGTATGCCTCTGTCGTTGATTATCTGCGTTTTATGCACTTCATAACCATACATTTCCAAAATGCGTGACACAGAAAAACCCAGAAAATTATTGCGCAAATGCCCCAAATGTATTGGTTTGTTGGTGTTTGGTGAGCAATATTCAACAACCATTTTAGCATTTTTTGCGGGAAACTGCCCATAACTACCATTTTGGGTATTTTCCTTCAAAATCTCTTCAAAAAGTGTTATCCAAATGCTATCTTTTAAAGTGATATTCAAAAAACCCTGCACAGCGTTAAATTTAAGCACTATATCTCCTGTTTTTTCAGGATTATTTTGTAAATATTGCCCTAGTTCTTGTGCTATTTCAGCAGGTTTTTTTTGTAATTCTTTGGCAAGTCCAAAGGTTACAAAAGTATGTGAGCCTTCAAATTCCTTGCGTGTTGGTTGCAATTCTATCTGACTAATGTCCATAATTTCTTTGTTATAAAGCTCAAAAAGAGCTTTTTTAATAGTTTCTTGAAGTAATGTATTGATGTTCATTGGTTGAGGATATTTTTGATAAAATCTATAGATTTGTCTTAAAAAACTACACGAAAAAGTGACTAGCTTTTTCGTGGAAATTGTGTTAATTGGGATTATTTTTATAGAGAACTAGACAAATCAGGGAATTTTTCAAATAATTTTTTAAAAACGAGTTCGTTTTTGAGTTGTTTTTCTGCCGCCTTAGTTTCTTTTTCTTCTCGTTTTGCATCTCTTTCTTTAAGTAATTCAATTTCTTTAACCAAAACTTCATTTTCTAATTTTAAGGCGTTGGCTTTTGCTTCTATTGGACTTATAGAGGCTCTTCTGTCCCAGAAAACCATTGCCACCATTCCAAATACGCCAGCTAGAGTCCCAAGTATTAACGTATAAAGGGTTTTTATATTCTCTTGTACTCCTTTCATTTCTGTACTAATTCCCTTAATTTCTAGTGTGGTGGCTATTTGTTGTTCAGAAAGTTTGTCCATTTTGTCAATGAGTTTATCAACTTTGGCATTAGTATTTGCTACTTGTTCTGTAAGTTTAGCTTGTTGTTTGACAAGTTCCAATAAAAGTTCTCTCTCCGTTTGGGCATAAGCACCCAAAGGAACAGTCAAGAATAAAATTATAAGTATTTTTTTCATTGTTGCGTTCTTAAATTTCAAAATTTCTTAAAGATAAAACTTTTTTGCAAATATTAGAGTGGAAATATTTTACAAAAATAACATTTTTAACTCAAAAATCCTCAAAAATCTCAAAAAAACTATTTTTATCTAATGATTATCTAATTATATTTCTTAGATTTGTGGAATATTTCTAAAAATTTAAAAAACTATCAAAAATATGTTCAAAATACATAAAGCACTATCTTTGTGCTTGCCTATTGCGCTGATTTTTACCAGTTCTTGCAAAGATACTGCAACAGATAAAGACAAAGATAAAAAAGATACAACCAAAACCGTTCAAAAGGAAAAAGAAGTAGTTATTCCTATTGACCAAAAAGCAACAACGCTTGCTGCCCTTATTTCGGGTCTTCCTGTAGAAGATACAACGGGATTTGGTAGTGTGGCTAAAATGCCTGTTGTAAAGCAGCAAATGGACTTTTTGAACAAAGGTTGGACTGGGCTTGATGCCAAATATTTAGCTCCTATGCGCAAATGGCGTGATGCAGAAATTGCGGATATGAACAAGGAAGGAAATACACTTTTTTATCCTTTTAGTGGTCCGGATTTCTTAAATGCTTATAATATTTTTCCTAATTGTGATAATTTTTTAATGTTTGGTTTGGAAGGTGTAGGACATATGCCCAATGATTTTGGTAAGAAAAACGAACAATACGTAACGGCTTATATGGGTGATATACGCAATGCGCTAGAAGACGTTATGGCTCGTAACTACTTCATTACTAGCTATATGGGGTCTGATTTGTACCGCCGTTCTCAAGGCGTTGCGCCAATTATCAACGTGTTTATGGCACGCACAGGCAACAAAGTCATTAGTATCAATAAAGTATTTTTGGATAAAGACGGAAAACCTACTTTAAAACCACTAGACGACAAAAAAGAGAATGTAGAGGTTTACGGTTTGGCTATTCAATTTATCAATAAAGATAGAAAAAAACCACAAACATTGTATTATTTTGGTACTGATGTGGAAGATAGCAAAATGAAGAAAAAACAAAATTTGGAGAATTTTATCCGTAGTTTTCCTAATAAAGTTGGTTATTTGAAGTCTGCTTCTTACATTTTGTTTAATCCTAACTTCCTTACTATCAAAAAATTAGTAATGGAAGAAACAAAAGCTGTTTTGCAAGATGATACTGGCGTTCGTTTTAAAGATTATATGGAAAGTGGAAAGTGGAAAGTACAACTTTATGGCGGTTATGCTCGTCCAGTAGCTGATTTTGGAGGTTATACCTACCAACCAGAACTTGCAGCAGAATTTAAAAAAGATAGCTTAGTGAAAAAACTAGGTTTTCCTTATGGTTACCATTGGAAAGAAGTACAAAAAGTAAGTGTACTTGTAGCTAGAAGGAAATAAGTTTTTTGAGTTGTGAGTTGTAAATTTTGAGTTGTGAGTTTAAATGATTCACTTTTATATAATTCGTTAAAAATCCCCTAAAACTTAGTTTTAGGGGATTTTTATATTCTAATTCACAACTCACAACTCACAATTCACAACTCAAAGCGTGTAATCTCTCAAATACTCATATCTAGGCATCAAATCCCCATTTTGTGCAATGGTGGCACGCTCTAATACTTTTTCTGCGTCTCCATTGAAAAAATGTGGCATCACATAAGCCACAAGTTGCATACCAAATGCCCACGAAGCATCAAAAGGCAACTCACAAGGCAAATTATCCACTGCCATTACGGTTACATTTTTGTCATCAATAAAAAGCTCATTTTCTTCCTGCGTGTGTGGGTTGTAGTCATAAATAGGCGCATCTATGGTAGAGGCACGTATAGTGCAAGGCACAGAGCCATTTACATCACAAGAAATATCAGCAATGATTTTTATCCTAAAATCTGGTCTTGCCATATCATTTTTAGAAAATAATATATCTGCTTTTGGATTCCAGAAGTGTGTAGTTATCAAAATATCTGTTTGCTGCGCATAATGCAAGAAATTAGCCTCAAAAAGTTCAGGATTTTTGTGAAAAACAGTAGCATCAAACGCTGTTTTCTCATCTGTTTTTTGGTGATAATAGTCGTGTGAGGCAAGCACCGTAAAAACAGGTTCATTATAGGTTTTGGTAAGGTAGTCAATAGGAGAAACTTTTTTCATATTGATTTCTTCTAAAATTTGTATTGCACCGTGTCCCACACGTCCACGCCCAGTGAGGGCAATTTTTATGTTAGGAAGTTTGACTTTTAGCAGTTCTTCTTTGAGTTCTTCATAATCTTTGCAGGCATTGGCACGTTTAAGTTGGAAAGTTTTATAACGCTCTCCATACGTCCAAAAGGCATTATATGCGCCGACAATTCCTGCAAAAAGCCCAAAAGCAACTATTCTTTCTCCTTTTTCATTGGTCAAGCATTCATAGTCTATCATACGAATTTTTTTCGCTAAAATAGCCTGCATCAATTTTTTGTTATAAGCCTGTTTTTTCATAGTATGAGAAAAAAACATATAAGTTTTTCCTTCAATAATTTGTGAAATAGGCACTTCTTTTACGCCCATCAACACATCACAATGGCTCATATCTTCTAAAATGGCTATATTTTCTGCCTCATATTCGTCGTCGTGAATACAACGCACAAGGCTACTTTGTGCATAAATTTTTGCTTCTGGATGGTTTTTGCGCAAATCTGCAGCTTGCTCTGGCAAAAGCGGTGTACGGTGGTCGTGAGGGACTTTGCCTTCTCTAATAATTCCAAAAATCATTTTCTTGATATATGAGGTGTGATGTATGATGTGTGATGTATGATGTATGAGGTATGATTAACAGTGTATTATATCACATATCATATATCACTTCCTGCGCATTTTGTTAGATATTTGTGTGGAAATTTTTTCTACAAGGTCAGAGTTTTTCAACAAATCTCGTACATATTTTTCAATAGGATTCAGAGAAAGTGCCAGCAAAATGTTCATCAGTAGTTTAAAAAGTGGCACACCACCTGCAAAAGCATCTAAATAAGGTTCTATAAACAACACTAAAAATTCAAAAATAGTGATAATCACCACTAAGGTAATAATAGTGGCTGTTTTGGAGTCTGCACCTTTGCGGTTGTAGAAAATAGAAGTAGCCAAAAGCCCAAACAAACCTACAATTTGTAGCAAATAAAACCACCAAGTTTCCCAAAAAGGCGGTTTTACATAAAATTTAAACTTTTCTATGTCGCTTACTTGCCCCAAAGTATTGCGTGTACGTAAGTGTAACTCGTATTTTCCACTTGGCAAAAACGGAAATTCTACGCTGTTTCGTATCTTCCAGCTACTCCAATTATCATCATCTATGCCTTGTAAACTGTATTGAAACTCCGTTTTGCCTTCTCCAACAAAAAAAGGAGAAGCAAGCACAAAAGAGAAATTTTGTGCTTCTTCGTATCTTTGTAGCTTTGTATCATACAAGGAGGCACTTTTACCTGTTTTGGTAAAGATATTTTTGACAAAAGGTTTATAGACTCCTGTTTTTTCTATGACAGAACTTTTATTTATTTTAATAATTTTGTCGTCTGCAATAAGCCAAATATTGCCTTTATCTGTCTGATAAATGTAATCAATATTCTTAAAAACTCTCAAAAAGGAGCAATTATGCGTATTAGGATAATTTAGGTTAGTCCAACCGCTTTTACTTTCCAAAAAAGCGTGATTTGGTTGTTGTATGAAAATTTTATCAGGGTGAAGATAATTTTGACTGTATTCTTTATAAGGCAAAAACGCATCACCAATAACTTTTACGTGTTGTAAAACGCCTTTGTCGTGGAAAAAAAGCAGTTTCCCATTGATTTCTCTCACAATAATATCTGCATTACTTTGTTTGTCCCAAACGTATTTAATAAAACTTTCAAAAGAGCCATCACTATTAAGAAAAACTTTAAAAATTTCACCTTTTCCACCCAACCAAAGCACATTTTGTTGTTGAACAATACTATTTATATTGGCTTGCAAACTAGAAAGCGCAGGCAAAATCTGCCATTTATCAGCTTTTTTGGTCACAGCAAAAATACCTTTTTCTGATGCAACATAAAGCAGGCTATCATTTGTAGTAGAGGGCGTGGCAAAAGTTAAGTTTTCTTCTGGCAAAATAAGTTCTGCATTTCCCAAAAAAATGCTGTACAAACCAATATTTGTACGTACTAAAACCTGATTTTTAAGCGGGATAAGTTGGCTAATACGAGCATCTATGCCCATTATTTTTTGATAATTGAAGGGTGTTTTTTCTATCAAATAATTACCATTATTGTAAGAATATACCTTTGTTTCTACCACAACCGTTAAGATTTCAGTTTGCTTTTGAGGTACAAAAGTATTTTTTAATATTGGTGTTTTTGGTTTAGATTTTTTAAAGAAATTTCTAAATGTATTACGAGTTTTTTGTTTGGTTATGTTACTTTGTTGGTATTTTTGTTGTTGCTGTTGTGTATTATAATTATAAAGTTGCTTGCTTTTTTCTTGTGCAATTTTCAAAGAAACATCTTCTTTATTAGTATTATTTAGAAAAAAAACACCTTCATTTGTGCCTACAAAGAGTTGTTCTTTATACATAGTAACTGCGGTTGGCTTTCCTGCAAGCCCAGGATAAGTAGAAAAATTGAGCAATGGAAGCTGCACAAGCACACGAGAAATACCTGAACTGTGGCAAATCCAAAGCCCTTGTTGGTTGTCTGCCACAAGTGCCAAAATCTCGTTATCTTCCAGACCATTCTGATAATCAATGACTTGCAAAAAATTTCCTGCATTATCCAATAAAATAGTACCGCCTGTAAGCGTTCCTATGGCTATTTGTGTATCAGAAATACGAATAGCTTTTTGTATGCTATGTTCATTTAGATAATTTTGAGCATCATTAACCACATTTACTATACTAGGGTTGAGTTGTTTAAAACTCTGACCGTCAAAGAGATACAATAAATTATTTTCAGTAGTGATGCACGTATTATTTTTATCATAATCAAATTGTGAAATAATATCTAATTCCTTAAAAATATCTCCTTGTGCTACGTGAGTAAGGTTTTTATTTTCAATTCTATGTAATCCTTTGTTTTTGAGGTTAATAAAAACTTTTTGATGATGATGAAAAAATCCTGCAAAAATATTTTTTGGAGAGTTTTCCAAGATAGTTTCTGTTACTTTTGTGTTAGGATTATGGCTAATAAGTTGTTTGTCGCTATAAAAATAAACTTTGTCTAAGGTACTTATTTGGGAGATAATGCCAATATTTTGTTGTGAGGTGCTTTGCCCAATAATTTGTGTAGTAATTTGTGTTGCGAGTGAAATAAACTGAAAATCTCCGTTTGCCAAAAACCTAAGATAGCCAAAATTTTCTTTTCCACCCACATAAATAGTGCCTTCTGCACTAATAGCAAGCGTATAAGGAGTTAGTCCAATGGATTTTAGTTGCCATTGTGTGCCGTCATAAGTCATAATTCCATTTGTATTGGCAAAATACAAAATGCCTTTTGAAGATTGTACGACAGAATTACATTCCAAATCTGTACTCACTTCATTAGAAACAGTGTAATTATTGACAAGTAAACTTCCTTTTTGAGCATTTACAGGTTGCAAATGCAATAAAAATGCAATAAAAAAAAATGAAACTGCAAGTTGAGGGAAATAAAAAAAAGGAAAAAAAGGTTTTTGAAATTGTTTCTGATAATATTTCATAAAATTTGTATGTGCAAGAGTTCTATATTTAGTAGATGTTTTGCAAAGATAATCAAAAAAATGAAACAAATTCAACAAAATTCCGTTAGTGTCAAGTTGTTGAATAATATGTAATAAAATTCGTTTAAATATACAAAATTGGTGTATAATTTGATGAATAATTTGAGAATGTGGTATTGTAAATGTTTTGCTACATTTTCAGTAAATGATATTTTTTCTAATTAAAAATAGTATTTTTGCACCCAAATAACCATTACAAATACAAACTATCAACATCAATAATGATAAATATAACATTTAGCGTTCCTACTACAAAAAATCTTTTAATTCTCGCTCTAATAAGTGCCTTATTGATGTCTGGAGGCTGGTATTTTGGATTTTTGAGTATAGGAATGTTTGCAGGATTTTCTTTGATATTGCTCATAGAAAAAAATATTAGCATAGAAACAGGAAAGAAAAAAGGCAAAATATTCTTTGGATATGCTTTATTGGCACTTTTTATGTGGAATGTTATCACTACTTGGTGGGTTTGGAATGCGTCTGAAGTGGGCGCAATAGCAATGCTTGTAGCAAATACACTACTAATGAGTGTTCCATTTGTGCTTTATAGACGTACAAAAGCGGTTTTAGGTCAAGATAAAGGACTTTTAGCTTTTGTTTTTTATTGGATTGCCTTTGAATATTTGCACTTAAATTGGGATTTGAGTTGGTCGTGGCTGACACTTGGCAATGGATTTTCTTATGCGCATACGTGGGTACAATGGTACGAATATACAGGCGTTTTGGGTGGTTCTGTGTGGGTTTTGCTAGGGAATATTATCTTTTTCAAATTGCTTACAACGAATAATCAGCATAATAAAAAAGTTTTTGGAATGTATGCAACTCTCCTAATTGCTTTACCAATAGGATTTTCGTATATTTTGTATTATAATTTTGATATTGATACAAAAAACAATCAAAACACTGCTGAAATAGTCGTAGTGCAGCCAAATATTGATTCTTATACAGAAAAATTTTCTGATGGTAAAAACTTTATTCCTGTTCAAAAACAACTGCACATCTCTAAAAACCTTGCTCAAACACAAATAACGCCAGAAACAGAATTAACTGTTTTCCCAGAAACGGCTATTGAGGTGCAAAGTCGTGAACAAGATTTGCGTACCACCAATAATTTAGATACATTCAGATTTATTCATAAAAATTACCCACAAACGGCGGTGCTTTCTGGTGCAATCACCCACGAATTTTATAGAACAAAAGCCACACCAACCGCCACAGCACACGCTGGTGCATTTTATGATTCTTTCAATACGGCACTTTTTTTTAAGGATAAAGTAGATAGTGTTGCTATTTATCACAAATCAAAACTTGTTCCTGGCGTTGAAAGTATGCCTTATCCTGCCATATTCAGTATTTTATCAAAAGTAATGATAAATATTGGGGGCGTTTCTACTGGACTTGCAAGGCAGAAAGAAAGGGAAGTATTTTATCAAAATAAACTCAAAATTGCGCCTGTTATCTGCTATGAGTCTATTTATGGGGAGTTTGTGGGTGAGTACGTCAAAAAAGGTGCAAATATGCTTTGTATCATCACCAATGACGGTTGGTGGGGAAATACTTCTGGTTATAAGCAACATTTCGCACATACGTCTTTGCGTGCCATAGAAACCCGTAAGTATGTGGCGAGGTCTGCTAATACGGGCATTTCTGGGTTTGTAGATGCTCGTGGAGATGTGCTTTTTGCTAGTAATTATGATGATAGAAAAGCATTTAAAGGCACAGTTTATTTGAATGATATTCAGACAACTTATACCAAATATGGAGATTATTTAGGGCGTTTATGTGCGTTTTTAGGTGCGTTTTTGCTGATTTCTGTCATAGTGAAAATTATTAGAAAGTAAATTGAAAAGATATTTTTTAAAAAAGTCATTTTTTATTTTGTTTAAACAACCATTTTGCTAGTTGTGGCGTAGTATAAGCCTGTTTCCAACTATTATGTCCAACTTCTGGGTATTCTGTGTAAAGTGGTTTTGCACCTAACTTCCTAAGTTTTGCAATAATATTTCTTGAGCGTAAGGGTTTTACAGTTGTATCTTTTGCACCGTGAAAAGCCCAAATAGGAATATTTTTTATTTTATCTGCTTGTATTTCATCAGCACCACCACAGATAGGCACAGCAGCCGCAAATTTTTCTGGAAAGCGTGTAATTACGTCCCAAGTTGCATAACCGCCCATAGAAAGCCCTGTAACATAGATTTTCTTTTGGTTGATAGGATATTTTTTAATGATTTCGTCTAGCAAATCTACGCTTGCACGCATATAAGGCGTGAGTGTGTCTGTAAAAGTGTGAGCATCAGCGTCCCAAGTAACATTTACCCATTTTTGCCCTTTGTCGCATTGTGGTACAAGCACAAAACAAGGATATTTTTTCCTATTTTGTTGATTTAAGGCAAAAGGAGAGATGTTTTTGATAGAAATTTCGTTGTCTGTACCACGCTCACCCGCACCGTGATAGAAAATCACCAAAGGATAAGTTTTGGTACTATCATAATTTAGCGGTTTTAGCAACCTAAATGGCATTTTTATGTCGTTTGAGGCACTAAAAAGATATTTCTCAAATTGGACAGTATCTAATAAAATATTTGTTAGTGCTTTTGATTGTGCAAAAATATTAGCAGAAAGCAAAAGAAAAATGATAAATATAATATTTTTTTTATTTTTTTCCATAGAATTGTTTTTGTATTTCTTAGTGCTTACTAGTGTTTTCTCGTAACTGTTTAGGTTAAATATTTAGAAATTGAAACAAATGTATTAAAATGTAGGGGCTGGGCTTGCCCCTGCCCAATTTGCGAAAGCAACACGACAAACAAAAAATAAGCTAAAAACCTGCTCTACGAAGGCTGGGCAAGCCCAAGCCCCTACGAAATACAACCTAAACAGTTACCTTTTTTTAACAAAACTGACTTTCGCAGGAGGTCTATTAATCTAACCAAAAAAAATGAAATAATGGAAAATAACCTAAAAGACAAAAGTTTTGCGCTTGCCTTG
>JANYGM010000069.1 GCA_025362415.1 bacterium | reverse complement strand
TTTATGATGATGGAGTGTGTTTGAGCATCTTTTCAAATGATGGTGATCTTATATTTAAAGTCTGTAGTGGTGGTGGAGGAGGAGATGGCACTAGTGGGAGCGGAAGCGGTAGTAGCGGTTCTGGTGGTGGTAGCAGTAATCTGCCTGATTGTCCTTGTGGAGTGGCTTCTTGTCGTCCTTGTCCAGTTATAGCAGTACCTAGTAATACAAGTGGAAACACTAATCCTCCTTATATACATGCACCTTACGTACCACGTGGACCTACTGGACCTGGTTATACACCCAATAATAATCCAAGTGGAACAACTGGAAATACTGGAACAATAGGTGGTGGAGGAGGTAATGGGCAGTACAACCCTCCTCCTGTATTTATACCATTTGTGCCACCACCACCGCCACCAATGCCACATCCAGGAATGATTTGGATATCTGATTTGGGTTGGATAGACCCACCAACAACAGTAGACCCTGGACAGTCATTTCCTGCTGATGTTTACACCTATGATGAAAATGGAAATATAATACCACCACCACCGCCAGGAGTAACAAAAGATAAAACTATGCGTAATGTTGCTAATGCCAAAATAAATTGTGTGTACGAAAGTCTGATACAACAACAAAATATAAAAGACCTTTTAAATATGTTTGGTACAAATGTAGGTTTTCAACTTACTATAAAAGTGGGTGCGCCAAGTACTCCACGTGCTAATGGAACAACAACGCAACCAAATCCAAATGGATTAACAACTATTACGATAAATCCAGCATTGCAAACAAATGGATATTCTCCATTGGGTATTGCCAAGACAATAGCACACGAGATGATGCACGCAAGGCTTAATGCGTTAATTATAAATGCTGGTGGAATGAACGCAACAGGGACGCAACTTGCTAATCCTACAGCTTTGCCTACTTTAAATCAAATGTTTTTGGATTTGGCAGGACCAACTGGTAGTGAACTACAAAATTTAGCGCAACACGAATTTATTGCTACTTATTGGTTTAATGACCTTGTGGCTATTATCAAAGAGTTTGATGGCAACCGTGCCACACAAGCACAATATGAAGCACTTGCTTGGGACGGATTAAACGGAACAGACAGATATGATAGTATGATGCCTAATAGCCTTGGGTATAGTGACCCTTATATGGATGAAAATAGAAAAAATACTTCCAAAGCTATTAAGGATGCGAGACAAAACGAAAATCCTTGTAGATAATTTAAAAAATAAATAATTAAATGAAAAAATATCTTTTTATGGCAATATTTCTAGTAATAATAGGAAATGCTATGGCACAAAATCAAGGTACAAACCTGTATATAACATTCAGTTTAAATGAACCTGTGGTTGTGAAAAACGTTTATAAGCACTTACGTACTTCTCCAACTAGACCTCGTATGTGGGGATGTAGAATGAGTAAATTGAATGATGGCACGTATTATTTGCGTTACCCTATTTATTATGGTCATAGTCTAGAACTCACGCACAAACAAGGAGCTACTGCCCAAACTATTTCTACCTCACAGATAGCTAGTTTATATCCAACAGCACGCACAGCCGCACAGTTAGATTTGGATATGCAACCTGCTATTGATTATGATTATGCTAATCCTGTACCTGTCCCTATAGACGCACTTGAAGGGAATGCTAGTAACTCACGTTCGGTTCAATATCTTGAAAGTTTTGATAAGATATTTGTTATTGAGTATTTGCCAAATGGTACAGCCAAAGTGGTAGAATGTGAGATAACAACAAGATGGTAGTAAACAAAAAAATCCCTAAAATATTTAGGGATTTTTTGTTTATATTTATTCTTTGATGGCAACCGTGCCACACAAGCACAATATGAAGCACTTGCTTGGGACGGACTAGAAGGCACAGACAGATATGATGGCGTTTTGCCTAATAGTTTGGGGTACAGTGATAAAAATATGAATAATAATAGAAAAAACGTGTCTAATGCACTCAAAGAAGCAAGGAAAAATGAAAATCCTTGCAGATAATCTAAAACCAAAAATCAAATGAAAAAATATCTCTTAACTGCTTTACTCCTATTTTTGGGAATAAATGTAAATGCGCAAAATCAAGGCGTTAATCTACATTTGATTTTCAATGTAAACGAACCTGATGTTATAAAGAATGTGTATAAATACTTACGCAGACCAGTTAGTAGACCTCGTATGCAGCAATGTGGTGTCTACAAAATAGGTAATGATGAGTTTTGCTTTTGGTATCCTATTTATTATGGACATAGTCTAAAACTCACGCCCAAACAAGGAGCTACTGTCCAAACTATTTCTATCTCACAGATAGCTAGTTTGTATCCAACAGCACGCACAGCCACACAATTAGATTTGGATATGCAACCTGCTATTGATTATGATTATGCCAACCCTGTACTAATTCCCGCAGGCGCACTTGAAGGGAATTCTGCTAACTCGCATACAGTTCAGTATCTTGATAGTTTTGATAAGATATTTGTCATTGAGCATCTGCCAAATGGTACAGCCAAAGTGGTAGAATGTGAGATAACAACAAGATGGTAGAAAACAAAAAAATCCCTAAAATTTCCTGTGGTGTCAGGTTTTTCTACCTG
>JANYGM010000047.1 GCA_025362415.1 bacterium | reverse complement strand
ACAAATTCCTTCAAAACGCTCCACTAAGCCCTCTTTTGAGCGGTGTTTTTTGGTAAGTGGCGACATCTCAACAGGATAATCTGTAATAAAAGTTGGTTGAATAAGCAAATGTTCTACTTTTTCACCAAAAATCTCATCAATAAGTTTAGCTTTTCCCATTGTATCATCTGTGCTAATGTGCATAGATTCAGCAGTTTGGCGCATTTGTTTTTCGTCCATTTCAGAAATATCAACGCCTGTATATTCTTTGATAGCTTCAAACATTGTAAAGCGTTTCCAAGGACGTTGGAAATCAATAATATTCTCTCCAACCTGTACTTTTGTTGTTCCGTGAAGCGTAATAGCAATTTTTTCAATGACTTCTTCAGTCATTTCCATCATCCAATTATAATCTTTATAGGCAACATAAAGCTCTACTTGCGTAAATTCAGGGTTATGAAAACGGCTCATTCCTTCATTTCTAAAATCTTTGGCAAACTCAAAAACGCCATCATAACCGCCTACAATCAACCTTTTTAGGTACAATTCATTAGCAATACGCAAATACAAAGGCATATCTAGCGTGTTGTGATGCGTTTTGAATGGGCGTGCTGTTGCGCCACCGTGAATAGGTTGCAAAATAGGAGTTTCAACCTCTAAATAACCTTTATCACCTAAAAAATGACGTATTACATTGACAAGTTTGGCACGCTTAATAAAAACTTCTCTTACATGAGGGTTCACAATCATATCCACATAACGCTGTCTATAACGCTGTTCTGGGTCTGTGAAGGCATCATACGTTTTTTTATTTCCTGCCTCGTCTGTTACTTCACGCACAATAGGAAGTGGGTGAAGTGCTTTGGAAAGTAAAGTGAAACTTGTAACGTGAATAGAAATTTCACCTACTTGTGTGGTGAACACGTAGCCTTTTAGTCCAACAATATCTCCAATATCTAGCAGTTTTTTGAAAACTGTATTATAGTTCGTTTTATCTTCTGTGGGGCATATTTCGTCACGGTTTACGTAGATTTGTATGCGTCCAGTAGCATCTTGAATTTCTGCAAACGAGGCACTTCCCATAATACGAAAACTCATCAAACGCCCTGCAATAGAGATGTTTTTATAGTTTTCTTTGCTTTCAGGGCTATTTTCTTGATAATTTTTTAGAATGTCATCAGCAGTTGCGTTTACTTCAAATCCATCTGCTGGATAGGGATTTATGCCCATTTTGATAAGTTCTGCACGTTTTTGGCGGCGCATCACTTCTTGTTCGCTAAGTATTTGCATTATTTTATTCTTTTAGTATTTTTAGGTTCTTCTTCCAAATACACTTCTAAAAGTCCATCAGGGAGATTTACGTTCATTTGTTTTTTTTCTCTATCAATACTCAAAATAGTTTCATTATTGATAGGAATAAGCACTTCTTTTTCTCTATAATCCATTGCAATCAGTTCACTATGTTGCATAGAATAAATAGTTTTGATAGTACCAAGTTCACCTTTATTGACATCAATTACTTGAAAGTTTGTTACTTCGTGATAATAAAAGTCAGTTCCTTGCAGTTTTGGAAGTGCGGCAAGTGGCAGATACAAAGTTGCTTTCCCAAGCGTTTGCGCTTGTTCTATGGTATCAATTCCTTTGAGTTTGATAAGAGCTGTTTTTGGCTTATTGGGAAGAATACGAACACTTTCCACCTCAAAGCTAACTAATTGCTTTTTTATATCTACAAAAACAGTTGTCATATCTTCATAATCTTCTAAATAATCTACATCTAAATATGCAGAAAATTCACCATACAAGGCGTGTGTACGTAAAATATAGCCTAATTCGTAGCAGTCGTTGGCAGTCATAATTTTTGTGCGTTCCCCACGTTCCACGTAGGGTTATGATTGTTAAACCCTTTCAGGGTTTTGTTTGGGAAAATAATATATTAAAAAAACCTGCAAACTTATCTTAGATAGTGTTTTGCAGGTTTTTGGGAGAAAAATAATAGTTTATTAGAATATTTGATGTTTATTGTATTTAATTCACAATTCACAATTCACAATTAAAAATTATTCTTCTGTTTTTGTAACTTCTTCTGTTGCAGGTGCATCAGTAATTACTTCTGCCACAGGCTCTGCAGTTGGCTCAACGACAGGTGCATTTTTCTTAGCAATAGCAGCGGCACGGTCAGCAGATTTTTTAGTTTCTGCATCAAGACGAGCTTTAGCATCTTTTACTTTATTATCAGCCAAATTATCTATTTTTCCAGAGATTTTAGCTTCTTTATTTTGTTTCCAAGCAGCAAATTTAGCATCAGCAATTTCTTGTGTGATAGCACCTTTTCCTACACCAATTTGAAGATGTCTTCTGATAAGAACGCCTTTGTATGAAAGCATTGCTCTTACTGTATCTGTTGGTTGTGCGCCTTTCATTACCCATTCAAACGCTTTTTGCTCATCAATATTGATGCTTGCAGGATTGGTATTTGGGTTGTAAGTGCCTATTTTCTCTATGAACCTACCATCACGTGGTGAGCGTGAGTCTGCAATGATAACATCATACATTGCTAATTTTTTACGTCCACGACGTGCTAATCTAATTTTTACGGGCATTGTTTTGTTGGTTAAACTTTAAAAGTTTTGCGACAGAACTCGTCTGTCTTTTTCTACCTTAAATATTAAGGACTGCAAAGGTAATACAATAATTTAGAATAAAAAATAAAAGTTTATTGTTTTTCTAAATTCTCTCCCAATAAATGGCATCTTTGATAAAAATAACCACTATTGCTTGCAAATCTGTTTTATTTTGTAGGAATATATCAGTTTTGAGATAATTTTTGAGTTGTTTAATAGCTGCTTTTTTGACTATTTCA
>JANYGM010000007.1 GCA_025362415.1 bacterium | reverse complement strand
TTGCCTGCTGGTCTTAGTATCAGTACAACTACTGGAGTTATTTCTGGTACACCCACTGTACCTGTTGTATCAGCAACTTACACTGTAAGGGCGCAAACTTCTGCCACTTGTTTTGCTACCCAAAATTATACGTTTGCAGTTGGTTGCCCTACTATTATTATAAATCCTATTACACTTGCTAATGGTACTGTTGGCAGTGCTTACTCTCAAACTCTAACACAAACAGGTCTTCCTGGTACACCTGCTTGGTCTGTGAGTGCAGGAACTTTGCCTGCTGGTTTATCTCTTGCTGGTCTTACTGGGATTATTTCTGGTACACCTACCGTAGCTGGTATAGCTAATTTTACAGTAAGCCTTACAAATGGTGCTGGTTGTACACAAACCAAAGTGTATTCTATTGCAGTGGCTTGTCCTACTCTTGTTTTTGGTGTTACAACTGCTAGTGGAGGAACAGTTGGTAGTGCTTATAGTTTAAATGCAGGTGTTACAGGTAATACCCAAAGTGTTCTTTATACTGTTTCTCCTGCTTTGCCTGCTGGTCTTAGTATTGCTAATGCTACTGGTGCTATCTCTGGTACACCTACTGCACCTGTTACATCAGCTACTTATACCGTAACAGCGACACAAGGTACTTGTAGTCTTACACAAGGTTATACATTTGCAGTTGTTTGTCCTACTATCACGTTTGCAAATACGACAGTTATCTCGCCAAATGCAACAGTTGGAACGGCTTACAACTTAAATGGTAGTGCTACAGCTAGTGTGGGAACACTTGCTTATTCCGTAACGCCTGCTTTGCCTGCTGGTCTTAGTATCAGTACAACTACTGGGGCTATTTCTGGTACACCTACTACACCTGTTACATCAGCTACTTATACCGTAACAGCGACACAAGGTACTTGTAGTCTTACACAAGGTTATACATTTGCAGTTGTTTGTCCTACTATCACATTTACGAATACGACAGTTATCTCACCAAATGCAATAATTGGAACAGCTTATAGTTTAAATGGTAGTGCTACAGCTAGTACAGGAATACTTGCTTATTCTGTAACACCTGCTTTGCCTGCTGGTCTTAGTATCAGTACAACTACTGGGGCTATTTCTGGTACACCTAGTGTACTCGTTGTATCAGCTACTTATACTGTAAGGGCACAAACTTCGGCTGCTTGTTTCGCTACGCAAAACTATACATTTGCAGTTGTTTGTCCTACTATAAATGTAACTCCTGCTGGTTCTGCTTTAACTTATACTGTTGGAACGGCTATTACAAATATTAATTTATCTGCCAATAATGGTGTTGCACCTTATACCTATGCTATAAGTGCAGGAGCATTGCCTGCAGGCGTAAATATGGCTAGTGGAATAATACAAGGAAATCCAACAACGGCTAGTACTGGTACTTTTACGGTGCGTGCTACTGATGCAAATGGTTGTACAAGTACAGCTACTTATACATTTGCCGTGAATGCAGGTACTACCCAAAACCCTGCTACAGCACTAGATAATTCTTTGGATAATCAAGTAAAAGTATCTCCAAACCCTTCTAGTGGTGATTTTAATGTTGATTTTGGAAACATCAATATGACAAAATCTCTTGTACGTGTATATGATGCGCAAGGAAAACAAGTTTTTGCATCTGAAAATAATTCTAATTTGATGGTAATTTCTTTGAGAAATTTCGCAAATGGTATTTATTTAATGGAAGTAGAAACTTCAAAAGGTAGAATAATTAAAAGATTGGCTAAACAATAAAAAAACAGCCCCCTAACCCCCAAAGGGGGAACAGTGCAGTTTTTGTTGTCTTTATTCCCCCTTCGGGGGTTAGGGGGCTAAAGGACAAATATCAATAAAGACTGATTACCTTTATTGATGAAAGATTAGGATAACAAAAAACGTGTTAGATAAATTTCTAACACGTTTTTATTTTGAGCTATTTTTATTGCCACAGATGCCCAGATGAATATAATATGTATTTTATCTGTGTATCTGTGGCAAATAATAATCAATTATTTTTCACTAACATTTGCACTCCCAAAACTCGCCATTTCTGTCAAAAAATTAGCTGCAGCATTGATAATTGGGTAAGCAACGGCACAACCTGTCCCCTCTCCTAGTCGCATATTAAGGTTTAGAATAGGTTTTACTTTTAAAAAATCCAGCATTTTTTTATGCCCTTGCTCGTCTGACTGATGCGTAAAAATAGCGTATTCTTTCACTAATGGCTCTTTATGATTCGTCACCAAAAACGCAGAAGTCGCAATAAAACCATCAACCAAAACCACCATTTTGAGTTCTGCCGCTTTGAGCATTGCACCACACATCATAGCTATCTCAAATCCCCCAAAAGCCATCAGCATTTCCTCCAAAGTAACCGTTTCATTATCCAAATTATGGTGTAAAATAGCTTTTCTAAGCGTTTCTATTTTTTGATTAAGTTGCTCATCAGATAGCCCTGTACCTCTTCCAACGCAGTTTTCTATCAAAGATTTGCAACAAATACTCATCAAAAGGCTTGCAGAAGACGTGTTTGCAATACCCATTTCACCAAAACCAATAACATTACAACCTTTTGCGTGAATATCCGCTACTATTTGCGCTCCTTGCGTAAGACAATGTTCTAATTGCTCTTCCGTTATTGCCTTGCTAGTGAGATAGTTAGCCGTCTGTTTTGCTATTTTTGCATTGATGAGATTTTCGTGTTTGGCAAAATCATAATTTACGCCTGCATCAACCACTATTAAATTTATATTATTTTGTTTGGCAAAAACATTGATTGCAGCTCCTCCGTTGAGAAAATTAAGCACCATTTGATACGTAACTTCTTGTGGAAAAGCACTCACACCAGCGTTTACGCCTGCACCTGCAATGCCGTGGTCGCCTGCAAACACTACCAAATGAGGATTATTGAGTTTTGGGCTTTGCGTTTGTTGAATAAGCGCAATTTGTAGGGCTATTTCCTCCAAACGACCAAGAGAGCCAAGCGGTTTGGTTTTGTGGTCAATATTAAACTGAATATCCTTTGCAAGGCTTTTATTAGGCATTTCTATTGAGAAATTGGGCATTTTTAGAGGGAGTTTTTCTTTTTTAGTTTAACAATTTTATTACAAAAGTTCATCTTTTGTATTTCTGATTTCTTCTTTTAGGTTTTCAATAAATTCTATTGATAAGCTAGTCAAATCTGCAATAATTTCATTAGGATAACCTTTTTTAATGCCTTCTTTAGCAATTTCAATATTTCTAATATTTTTATAAGTAGCTACAATTGTTCTATTTGCCTCTTTATTTTTTGATGCAGTACGCTCTTCATTTGTAAAATTCTCATAATCAATAAGTTCTATTGCTTTTCTGATGCCTTCATTTTCAGTATTAAGTGCTGGTCTTTCAGGGTTATGAATAGACTGATAAATTAAATCTAACCAATCTCTAATTTTTTGTGGCGTGTTTTGATTGGGGTGGTTTGGATTGAGACATACAAACTGATGTCCATATAAATCTCTAATTTCGCCATCAATATTTTGCATATTAAAATCCAATAGCAAAAATTCATCTAAAATAGGCTTCCCATTTTTTTCAGAAATAGTGTATGGCGCAGTCAAAACGACAATAACATAAACAGTTTGACTGATTTCGTATTGTTTGGCTGATTTTTGTTGTTCTGCAATGAGCATCAAAAAATAATGCAAAAATCTATCAAAATGTTGGTCATATTCTACTTTTTGTATTTCTATGGCAATTTTTTTGTCTTTTGATTCTGCATAAATATCTAATTCAAAATCAATATATCCAATTTTTGGGGAGAATTTCTTTTCCGTTTCAATCACCTCAACATCAACATCAATACCCAAAATATCACGCACAAAAGCCTTAAAAACCACTAAATTGGTAAAGGCTTTTTTGAAAATAACACCATTATCTAAATTTCCAAGCATTTCTATTATTATTTTTTATGTTGATAATTTTTTGCCTAATCTTTCAGCAAGTTGTGTTATTTCGTCTTTTTTAGCAAGAACATCTACCCAATGCGTAGGGATAGCATTTTTTCCATAAAATAAACCAGCCAAACCACCTGTAACGCAACCAGTTGTATCTGTGTCACTACCCAAATTAACGGCTTTTAGCGTGGCATCAGCATAATTATTTGTAGTCATAAAACACCAAATACTAGCTTCCAACGTATCCAAAACATACCCAGAAGACAAAATTTTATCCTCAAAAGCATCTAAAATGCTATGTTCAGAATCTCCCAAAATTCTATGAAATTTATCTATTTCATTTTGAGAGGCTACTGTGTTGATATTCAAGAAGTTATTAACTTTATTTTGCATATTTTTGTAGGCAATTTCTTTATTATTTTCAAAAGAATTTTCTTCTAAAAGCTCCAACGCAAACTCGCAATAAATAAAACACGCCAAAATAGCTCGTATATGTCCGTGAGTAATGCTAGAAACATCAGAAATTATCTTAAATCTTTCTTCTATGCTTTTTTTATGATATTTCAGATAAAAAACAATAGGCAAAATACGCATCAAAGAGCCATTTCCGTTATCTCTTTCACTATTTCCACCTGCAACAGTAGGAAATGAGCCATCACGCAAACGACTAATTGCATTTGATGTACCCATTCCTACATCAAAAACCCGCCCACGAGCCGCCCAAAAAGCCTCATCATACCACAAAACAAAATTATTAGCAATATCTTCTAAATCATAGCCACTAACCAAACTTTCTGCCAAACAAAACGCCAGAGAACTATCATCAGACCACGTTCCCGCCTCCTGATTGTGTGTACCAAATGCCCACATATCCGTTACAGGTAGTTTTCTGATGGTTTCTCTACCCAAAAACTCCACAGGGACACCCAACGCATCACCAACAGCAAGACCTAAAAAAGTATCTAAAATTTTCATAATCAATTATTTAACTAAATTATTTAGCTAATTACTTACTACACCAATAAATATTTCTAACTCTTTCTTTTGTATAAAATGATGCTCAGAATGATACCAAACCATTTTATACCATTCCAAAGCATTCAAAAAGCCACAAACAGCGTGTTTTGTACGGTATTCTCCATTATTTTTTTCAAGCATTTCAAGCATTTTTTCCATTTGAAGAAGCAAATTTACAAAGAGTGTTTTGTATTCTATGCGTGTTTTTGGCACTAATGGCTCTGCGGTTTGGTAGGCTTCTGGTATTTTGATTTTGATAGGCGGAAAAGCTCCGTATTGATAAATATTCACCCCAATATCTGTCTTATCTCCTCCCATTTGCCCTTTTCTTTCAGAAAGGCAATTATTAGTTTGATACATAAAAAACTGCGCAGAAATGAAAATATGTTCGTACATTTGACCAACAGACCAAGTATTATCATCTTTTTTCATCAAAAAAGTTTCGTCTGTATAGTTTTCCAAAGAATCAATATAAACATTGATTACTTCTTGAGTTTTCTGAAAAGTGGTTTTAAAAGGCATTTAAGGTAGTTTTATGTGTGTAAATGATAAGATGTTTTTTTCATTTTGATACAAAATAGTTTCAAATATAATTAACTCAAAATTAAAGTTTTTTTTTGAATAAACAAGAATACAATTACGAATTACAAATTATCAATTACGTAGAACGGCGTAATTCGTAATTGATAATTCGTAATTGACTTTGTAATTGATAAAAAACGGTTTGATTTTTGTAAACAAACACTAAAATAACATTGTTTACGTTATGTATTTAGACTAAAAATAAGCATAAAATGAAGAAAAATATTGTTTTTATATGGATTTTGCTCACCAATTTGGTGCTTGCAGAAGATGTTTTTGCACAAAAGAAAGCTAATAAAACCGACAAATTGGCAGGCAAAGCCGCTAATACCAATTTAGAAAGTTCTGTTTTTTGGGAGATTTCAGGGAAAGACATCAAAAAACCCTCTTATGTTTTTGGTACACATCATTTGTTTAATCCAAAAACAATGATTGATAGCAAAATTGTACAAGAAAAATTTGCCCTTGCAGAACGTGTCGTAGGTGAAATAACCATTGATAATATGGCTATGATGAAGGTTTTTGCTGCTTGTGTGATGCGTGATACCACTATGAAAGAACTTCTTACCCCAAAAGAATATGCAGAAGTAGAAGAAGCATTTAAAAAAGTAGGAATGCCTTTTGCTATGTTCAACAGGATAAAACCAATGATGGCACAACAAATGATAGAAAGTGTCAAATATGCAAAATTATTTCCTAAAACTGATACTGACAAAACGACTTCTATGGGAAATCCTTTTGCAAGTTCTATGGACGGTTATTTTCAGGATAAAGCAAAAACAGAAGGCAAAGAAGTGGGCGGATTAGAAAGCGTGGAAGACCAAACTAAGGCACTTTTTGATGGTTATCCTATCCTAAAACAAAAAGAAATGTTACTAAAAACAGTGCGTGATACTGTTGCACTAAAAGATGACAAAGAAATCCAAAAACTAACACAACTTTACAAAGAGCAAAATCTCAATAAAATTGCAGAAATGACCCTTGCAACAATGGAAACAGACGAATATAACAATCTTCTCAAAAATAGAAATGACAAATGGATGCCGCAAATTTTTGAAATGATAACTAAAAAACCTACTTTTTTTGCCGTTGGGGCAGCCCATTTGGTAGGCATTGATGGCGTTATTTTGCGTTTGAGGAAAGAAGGCTACACCGTAAAACCTATAAAAATCATACTTTAATTAGGAATTAGAAATTAGAAATTAGGAATTAGGAATTGTGAATTAGGAATGAATAAAAGATTTTGCTTATAAAATGTTCCTAGACAATTATCCTTATTCATTTTGTTAAGATGCGTTTTTTTGTGTATTTTTGCAGAATATTTATAAGAAAAAATAAAAGAAAATTCACAAAAAAATGCTACAATTATGGGATATGAGAACTATACAACTCTAAAACAAACACTCAAAAAGCTAGATTTAGAAGAGCTTGATGTACCTTTGTTTCCTGAATTGAAAGAGGTTGTGCCTTCTGATTGGCTATTGCAAACACTTGCAATAGCAGACAGAACACCACTTACAAACGAAAAAAGCAAGTCAGAAAGGATAATTGCGCCTATTTTGTTGGAAGTAGCTATGCAGTATTTGCCACAAATTACGCTTTATTCTGGTGAAGATTTGACTGTTGATGCAAGCAGAGATTTGTCTGGTGAATGTGATTTTTTCTTCTCCAAACACCCACGAAAAAGCGTGATGCAAGCTCCTATCATTACTTTTGTGGAAGCAAAAGATGAAGATTTTGAGTACGGACAGGCACAATGTATTGCGCAAATGTATGGTTCTCAGATATTTAACGAGCAAGAAGGCAAGCCAACGCCATTTATTTATGGTTGTGCAGTAACTGCTGGCGAGTGGAAATTTTTGAAACTTACAAAAAATCAAATTTTAATAGATACAGAAACCTATTATTTAGTTGAATTACCAAAGGTTTTGGGCGTTTTTCATACTATTTTGCAATCATTTTTAGTATAAAAAATAAGGATATGAACAACGACATACAAATCTACCAAAGTCCTGATGGACAAATGCAGTTAGATGTTCAAATGGATAATCAAACTGTGTGGCTTACACAAGCCCAAATGACACTTTTGTTTGGAAGAGAGCGAAGTGTTGTCACAAAGCATTTGCGTAATATTTTTACAGAAGGTGAGCTAGACAAAAATGCAGTATGTGCAAATTTTGCACATACTGCTGCTGATGGTAAAACCTACCAAGTAGAGCATTATAACCTTGATGTAATTATTTCTGTTGGGTACAGAGTGAAAAGTAAACAAGGAACGCAATTTCGTCAGTGGGCAACGCAAAGGCTAAAAGATTTTTTGGTAAAAGGCTATGCTATCAACCAAAAACGCCTTGATGAGCTTTCTCAAATGGTTTCTATCATTCAACAAAGTACTCATAATGAAGATTTAAAACTTAGCGAGGCAAAAGGTTTATTGAATGTATTGAGCAATTATACACAATCTTATATTTTACTTAATCAGTTTGATAGCAATAGTTTAAAAACGGATAACCTAAACGAAAATGTATCTTATGAAATAAAATACGAAGAAGCTAAACTAGAAATAACCACATTAAAGCAGAAACTAATAGCGTTGAAAGAAGCTACCGCATTATTTGGTAACGAAAAAGATGATAGTTTTAGAGGGATTTTAGGTAATATTTTACAAACTTTTGACGGGCAATATTTGTACCCAAGCATAGAAGAGCAAGCCGCTAATTTGCTTTACTTTGTGATTAAAAACCACCCATTTAGTGATGGAAACAAACGTATTGGAGCTTTTTTGTTCATTTGGTTTTTGGAGAAAAATAAGCACAGACTAGACACAAACGGAAATATAAAAATCAATGAAAATGGTCTAGTTGCTTTGGCATTATTGGTAGCACAAAGTAATCCTTCTGATAAAGATTTGATGATTAATCTAATAATAAATCTAATAAAAAATACTTAAACACTCATAACTATATTTATGGCTATTTTGCCTATCCTTTTCCTTTCTGCGCTGATTTTGGCGTTAGATGTGTACGTTTTTCAGTTTGTAAAAGTTGTTTTTGCTGATAACAACTACAAAAAAGCCATTTATATCACGTATTGGGCTATTCCTGCGCTACTTATTGGAATGCTTATTTTCTATAATTTCTACAAAATAGAAAAATTAGATATTTTTTATAGGCTGTTTTTTGGTGTAATGTTTTCCATTTATATTGCTAAATTTATCTCTTTTCCTTTTTTGGTTATTGATGATTTAATACGCTTATTTACGTGGATTGGACAAACAACAGGCTTTATTTCTCCAAAAACTACCCAAACCGTAACAGAAATAATTACGGAAAATGCCCCAGAAAATATCACACAAAAGCCTAATAATTTGTCTGATAATTCTTCTAATAATATAAAAAATATTTTGGAGGATAATACCATTACACGTTCTAGTTTTTTGGCAAAAACTGCTCTTATTTCAAGTGGCGCAACTCTCGCAACGCTTGGCTATGGCATTATATCAGGCGCACACGACTATCGTGTACGCAAAAGGACGGTTTTTTTATCTAATTTGCCCAAAGAATTTGATGGTTTGCGTATAGCACAACTTTCAGACATACATTCTGGGAGTTTTTTCAATAAAACTGCTGTAAAAGGCGGAATAGAGATGCTTTTAGCAGAAAAACCTGATATAATCACTTTCACAGGGGATTTGGTCAATGATAGAGCAAAAGAACTAAAAGATTATTTTGATATTTTTTCTAAGGTAAAAGCTCCTTTGGGTGTATTTTCGTGCTTAGGAAACCACGACTACGGTGATTATTACCGTAATTGGAACAGTAAAGAAGAAAAACAACAAAATTTCAGAGATTTGTGTGCTGCTCACGGTCAAATGGGTTGGAAATTACTCAAAGATGAAAATCATTTGATAGAACAAAATGGAGAAAAATTAGCCATTATTGGCATTGAAAATTGGGGTTTGGGCGGTTTTGGACAGCGTGGCAATTTGCTAAAAGCACGTCAAGGAACAGAAGAAGCAGCTACAAAAATCTTGCTTTCACACGACCCAAGTCATTGGAAAGCAGAAGTTTTACCAAAATTCAAAGATATTGACCTCGCACTCGCAGGACACACACACGGAATGCAATTTGGGGTAGAAATTGGAGATTTTCGTTGGAGTCCTGTGAAATTTCGTTACGAACAATGGGCTGATTTGTACCAAGAAAACAATCAATTTTTATATGTAAATAGAGGTTTTGGATATTTGGGTTTTCCTGGTCGTGTGGGTATTTTGCCAGAAATAACTATTTTAGAACTGAAATCAATTACGAATTAAAAATTACGAATTACGAGTAAAATACCAAAAATCAACAAAACAATGCTTGGAAACTTAGATAATACCGTTATTTTCAAAAAAGCCTTTACCAATTTAGTGGTTTTTAAGGCTTTTGTGCGTGATATTTTGGGCATTGAAGTTGATGTGGAAGTAATTGAAACTGAAAAAAAGTTTTTTCCTAAAATTGGACACGTTGATTTTGAGTTGGATATTTATGCAGAATCAAAAGACAAAAAAATTGCCATAGAAATCCAAAAAGTAGAATATGACCAACATTTTGATAGGTTTTTGCATTATTTTTTAATGCTTATTGTGGAACAACAAAAATCAGCAAAACAGTATAGAATTGACCAAACCGTTTATGTTATTGTTGTTTTGACTGCACCCTACACTATTTCAGAGAAAAATGGGAAACCTATTTTGGACGAATTTCTGCTACTAGATTTTAATATGCAATATATCAATGGCGAAATTAGGGACTTATATGGGCATCAATTTGTCTGTCTCAACCCAAATCACCCAAACGAAAGTACACCACAAG
>JANYGM010000457.1 GCA_025362415.1 bacterium | reverse complement strand
GTGCGTTATTGAGGTCTAAACGTGATGTTAGGTTCGTGAGAGAGGGAATAAGTGGCAAAAAACTTTTCACTTCCCTATACGTTGCTGTGGCACTTACAAGATGATTTTTCCAATTTTTTCTGATTTTACTGTTGGCAGTGTACGCTTCTGTGGCAGGCGTAAGTTTGCCCAAAATAGGTCTTTTATCCTCTCTTTTAGCAATATCAAACAAAAAATTAAGTTTTGTACTATCTGTATTTTTTATATAAACTTTATTTTCTACGAAATTCATAGCAGAAAACTGCACAAAGTTCGTTTTATCCGTTGTGATAGTGTTTTCATCTCTACTAAAAATATATCCAATAACTAAGGGTTTAATAATTTTTTGCTTAAAACGTCCAAAATTAGGTATATGGCTAATATCTAGGCTTTGGCGTTCCCATTTGGCGGTTTGCGTTTGTGATTGATTTTGATTTATTTGATTGCTTATTTGGTTGTTGCGTAGGCTAAAAGCATCAAATTTGACCACAAAAGCACTTATTTTCTGACTAATATTAAAAATCTGTTGAAAACCGTTTGTTTGTTCACCTCTATTTCTATAGTTTAAAGCTGCTTTTAGATAGTTTTGAGCGTCTTTTTGTAAAGAAATGCTTGTTTGGACAATGTTATCCGCATTTTGGACAGGGCGAGTGAGTGTATCCAAATCCAAACTCCAATCTCTGTTAAATTCTATGTTGCGGTAACGGTCAATAGGCAAAAAAAACGCATCATTATACTCAAAACTTACATCAGAAAACCACTTATAACCTTCTATTTTAGACAATGCACCTGTATTTTTGTAACCAATTTTTCCTGCAAAACCATTGTTATCTGTGTCGTCAATAGGTGAATAACGGTTTATATCTCTTTGAGAAAAGGCTATTTCTGTATATATTTTGGCAGTTTCCGACAAATTATAGCTTGTACCAAAAGTCATCATTTGTTTTTTTTGAGGAAGAGGAATAAAAGTAAATGGCTCAAAATTGCCCTGTGGCACATTTGCTACAGGCGCAACCCACTCATATACACGCCCATTAGCGGTTGTATTTTTGAGGATATAATTCCCTTTTTTTGTGCCGACATCAGAGAAAGAAACCTTAAAATAAGGCTTATTTGGCTCATTTTCATTCACCAAAACATCAGGATAAATAATTCCTAAAATCTCAATATCTCGTTTTTGATATAAGACAATATTACTAGAAAAAGGCGTTTCTTGCGCTCCATTGAGGGTTGCAAGGCTCAAATTATCACCAATTTCGCTTAAACGTGTTTTGGTGGCATTATCTAACTGAAAAATTAGAGGATTTCGTGGGTTGTCGCTTTCCGAATAAAAGTTAAACATTACATCAAATTTTTTCCATTCCTGAGAGTGTGCAAATTGCAGGTTGGTACGTGAGTAATTACGTTCAGAATACTCAAAATCAACTCTTATGCGTGTAAATTGGGTGATAATGACGTTGGGCGTAAACGTAATTTCTGCTTGGTTATAATCAATTACATAATCTTCATTAAAACCACGTTTAAGCAATTTTCCATCAACATAAATTTTTTCTGACGCTGCCAAAACAATAATAAAACGCTCATTCAGCGCACCACGTAGCCTATACGGACCTTGTACGCCTTCCAATGCAACAATATTGGTACTCGCAAATTTGCCCTTAGCAAGTGCCACGCCAAAAGTTGTAGTTGCTTTGCTATTGCCAATACCACTTGTATAGCCAGTTTTTGCACCAAAAAATTTGCTTAAAGTTGTGTCTTTGACGTTGTATTTTATTTCTGCCTGAATGCCTTGCACGTTCTTATAAAACCTCAAAAACTCACTTTTATCATTGTTTTTCATTACAATATCACCAATAGTGAAGGTTGATTTTTTTGTTTGAAGTTGCACAAAAATTCTATCAAAACTTTGGATTTGTCCTGTATTTCCCTCTGGTTGGAAAGGGATATTTTGGTCAGAAATAACCGCTTTTATGGTAAGATTTTCTGAAATTTTGCCTTCTAATTGTAGATTTAGGGCAGAATTGACGACTGCGCCTTGCTGGTTTCCCACAGAAATTCCACGAGAAAGTGTACCTGTTTTTTGGAGGTTTTCTGTACTAAAAATCTCCTCACGAAAGTCCTTTATAGCTACTTTTGGTACATAAATATCTCTAAAAATACCTAAAGAATCTGTTTTTTCTGATGAGCGTTTTTGCGCAGTTTTGGAAAAATCAAAAGCAAGCAAACGGTACGAAACTAGCAGACTATCAGGCAAAATATTTGTGTTAGTATTATTATCAAATGCCCCTAAATCCCCAAAGGGGACTTTAATAAAAAAAACAGAATTATCTAAAATATTGTATTTCAGACGAATAGCATTATTTTGACTTATTGGAGAAATAATTTTGATACTTTGCGGACTTACAGAAACTGTATCTAATTTTTGTGGGTTAGGTGTAGTTTTGAGCCATTTGTAGCGTTCTTGTGCGTGTGTAGGAGAGGAGATAAGCAAAAATATCAAAAAGAAAAAAGAAAAAAAAGCCCTCAAAATAGTATTTTTGAAAGTGGTTTTTAAAAATTTCTTAGTTTCTTGATGAGGGTTTTGAGGGAAATTCACAGAAATTATTTAGCAGAAGGTTTAGCAAAATATTTAATCTTTCTCTAAAATTATATGTAAATTTTCTAACACTCTTATTAATTTATCCTCATTTATTTGCGCTATTTTTTTCAATATCATTGACTTATCAATGGAATGTACAATATGCGTTCTGACGACACTTTTTTTAGGTAAGGGTGGCAAAGCATCATTTTCAGAAAGATAAACATCATTTGGCTCATTTCTAGAAACATTGGAAGTTATTTGCACACAAATAACTTCATTTACAACTAAATGAGCATTAGAAACCACCAAAACAGGTCTTGGTTTTGACTGACTTAAATCTTCAGAATAGGGAAAGGGAACTAAAATAATCTCTCCTTGCTTATAAATTATCATTATGAATTATCATAGGTAAGTTTCCCAAATTTCGTCTTCTTTGCTGTTCCAATCTTTTTTAAAAGTGTTGTTAAAGCCTTTCACTGGTGTATTATCTTCAAAACTTTGCATTATTATATAATTTTCAAAATCTTTAAGCATTATATGAAATTTCTCAACTGCTTGTACAAATGCTTTTTCTTGGGGAAGTTTTGTTCTCAAATAAATTATTTTCTCATAAAATACCTTTATTTCAGCGTTTAAAAGGCTATATCTATTAAATAAATCCACATCAATCATTGCAGGATTTTCTTTTACAGCATTAAAAAAAAGTTCAAAAGATTGACTGTGTTGGTTAAATTTCTTTGTTCCTTTCTCAAAAAGCCGCTTAAAAACCCAGTTTGAAATAGAAATGGTAGGCATTTTTGTCAAAATCCATTCAAAAAAACCTAATCTAATTTCTTGTGATGATATTGCGAGTACGTTCATTAGGATATTTTTTATTTTCAATACAAATTTACGAAAAAAAAATGATAATGCAATTTTTGTATTAAAGAACAACCAAAAAGCGGTTAAAAATACCTAGTATTTTTAACCGCTTTTATATGAATATTTAGTAATAAAAATTTTACTTTCGTACCTCGTATTTCCCACTTCGTACCTCGTATTTACTCTTGCTTTTCAACTTGCATATAGCCAAGTTCTAGCGGTGTATTTCTGTCAAATACTTTTACAGTTACATTGAGTTTTTTTCTATCTTCAAAAATCTGTTCAATTACGCCATCAAAGCCCGCAAAAGCACCATCTATTACTTTTACAAATTCTCCTACTATGAAAGAAGTTTCAATTTTGTCAAGTTGTTCTGCTTGCGCATCAACTACGCCCAAAATTCTATTTACTTCTGATTGTCTTAGCGGAATAGGCTGTGTAACATAGTTTTGTTTGCCTTTTTTCACTTCTTCTCCATCTCTTGCAGTTCCTTCTAAGAAACCAATCACGCCAGGAATGCTTTTGATAGTGTGCAAAGCCTCACCGTGAGAAAGGTCAGCAGAAATAAGAATATAACCAGGAAAAAAAGTTTTTTCTCTTTTTATTTTCTTTCCGTTGCGCATTTCTTGCACCGTCTCTGTAGGAATAAGAATTTGAGGTACAAATTCTTCTAATCCTTGGCGTGCAATGTCTGCTTCAAGGTATTCTTTTACTTTTTTTTCTTGTCCTGCGACTGCTCGCAACACATACCAATTAACGTCGCTCATATTTATTTTAAATTGTGAATTGTGAATTGTGAATTATGAATGAATACAAAATATTAGGTATTCATATTTTCGTCATATCAAAACATAAGCTAATATAACAACTTACTCAAACGTAATTCGTCATTGTTAATTCGTCATTGATTTTATCTTCGTGGTCTAAACAAATGTATTAAAGTCCCCTTGCGCTACGCTTGGGATTTAGGGGCTGTTTTATTTAAAAAGTCCGTAATAGCTATTTAGTCCAGCTTCAAAAATAAAATCTACGCCAGCAATCACTACTGCAAATATGAGAGAAGCAATAAGCACAACTGTTGCATTTTTTTGCAAAGATTTGTAGGTAGGCCAAGTTACTTTTTGGCTAATTTCGTAATAAGATTCTCTTAAAAACGTGATAAAATTATTCATTTTTTTATTAGTTTTAATTTCTTTTAATTCTTCTTAATGTCTTCTGGACTTTTAATCCTTATTTCAGTCAAAAGACCTTAAAATTGCTTTTAAGGTCTTTTTGATTTCACTCTCTCTTTCTTTCTTTTGCACGGGAACAAGGATTTGAACCCTGATCAAGGGTGTTGGAGACCCGCATGCTACCATTGCACCATTCCCGTATGTTTTCCCTAACAGTAACCTAGTTTTGGTATTGTTCGGAATGCAAAAGTACAAATAAATTTCTAATAAAAAAATATTTTGAACTTTTTTTTTGATTTTTTTAGAAAAATACCTTAACTAAACTGGTAAGGTAATAATAAACTCACTACCTTTTCCTAGTTCACTTTTTATTTTTATATTTCCGTTGTGTTTTTCTATCACACCATAAGAAATAGACATACCAAGCCCCAAGCCATCACCTATATTTTTTGTGGTAAAAAAAGGCTCAAAAATTTTTTTTCGCACTTCTTCACTCATTCCTGTTCCTGTATCTTTAATATTGATTTTTATATATTTATCCAAATAACGGGTTTTGATAACAAGTTCTCCCTTTCTATCCATTGCTTGAATGGCGTTGGCTATAATATTCATAAAAACCTGATTAAGTTCTCCTGCATAACAGGGAATAGAGCGCATCTTCCCATCAAAATCTTTAGTTACTTCAATATTTTGCAAACTAGGTTTTAAGATAACCAAAACGGCATTAATAAGCATATTTACGTTAGCGGTTTGCAATTTGTCGGTATCAGTTCTAGCAAATATTTTTAGGCTTTTTATTATTTCAATAGTGCGTAAAGCTCCATCTCTAATATTTTGAGAAAGAATATCAATGTCAGCAAAATGTTCTTGCAGGCTTTCATTATCTTCTTGTGAGCGGTTAGGCACATATTTATTAACAATATTTTTCATATCTTGTATCAGTTCAATCATTGTGTTCACGCCTGCATACACAAAGTTGATGGGATTGTTGATTTCGTGAGCAATACCAGCCGAAATCACGCCCAAAGAAGCCATTTTGTCAGATTGAACAAGGGAAGATTGTAGGTTTTTTAGTTTTTTTTCTGCCTGTTTTTTTTCTGTAATATCTCTTTGAATAGTGGCAATAGAGATAGATTTTTTGGTTTGCTTATCTCTTAAAATGAAAAAAGTAGCATCTGTATCAATGATATTATTGTTTTTTTGATTTTTTAGCTGAATTTCTCCACGCCAGTTGCCATATTCAGCAATGTAAGGAATGATAATATCCACTAATTGATGTCTATAAGCATCAGAGGAAATATCCCAAGGGCGAGAACTCTTAAACTCTTCTTTATCACTAATGCCTATCATTTTTTTGCCTGCTTTATTGATGTAAAGCAGACTTCCATCTATACGAGTGAGTGCAATCAAATCTAAGCTGTTTTCTACAATATCTACAAATTTTTGTTGCTCACGTTGCGTTACGGCTAGTTTTTCTTGAAGTTCTGCCATACGTTTATTTTTCATACTAAGTTCCATAAACATACGTGTAACTTCTTCTTGGTTATTAGAAATTTGTTTTGTACGTATTTCTACGGCACTTTCTAGGTTATTTTGTTGCTGTTTTGCTAAATTTGATTTTTTTGCTAAACTTTCTTTAAAACAATAAACAAGTGTAGCACTCATCATAAACACACTAAAAAACACAATATGTTTTACCCAAAATGCTTGTTCTATTGTATAAATTTCCTTTTCTACCACAGAATAATTTGTATATTCTAAGACAAAATAACCTATAATAGGGCTAGTAAGAGCAAATAATGGAAATAAAACTTCATTTTCATTTTCCAAAAAAGTTGTTAAAATAAATATGACAATTAAGGTGTATTGTAGATGATTTTCTTGTCCAACTCTACAAGAAGTTAGCACAATAGCCAGCGTTGAAATTATAATAAAAGCTATTTTAAGAACTTTGATAGAAGAGGTAAAAAACGGAATAATAAACAACAGAAAAAAAGGAAAACTAATTCTTATGGTTGTATAAATTAAATTCCAATAACCCAAAAATAAATAATTCAAAGAGGCTATAAAGCAAATAATAATTACCCAAAAGCTAAATTTATTGATAAGTATTCTTTTTTCTGTAATATCTTTATCTTGTCCAAGGGGTGTACCTAAATGGTATATTTTATCTAAAAGTGCTTTGATTTCC
>JANYGM010000447.1 GCA_025362415.1 bacterium | reverse complement strand
TACCGCTCCGCTGGAGCGAAATACAAATACAATGATGTTGCTATAAATATGCCGTTCCTCTGGAACGAATACAAAATTTGTTTTCCGAAATTCTTCCCGTTCAAAGTATAGAGTTATTTATCCTCTGCCATTCTAACTATTTTAGGCGTGAATTTCGCTAAAATTTCCACTAAATCCGTTTGCGCTTTCATTACTGTTTCAATGTCTTTGTAAACCATTGGAGCTTCATCAATACCGCCACCAATAAGTGTTACACCTTCATTTGAGAGTTTTTTCTTTAGTTCTGACATTGTAAAAGTCTGTAAGGCTTTGCTCCTAGACATTGCACGCCCAGCACCGTGAGATGCAGAATTAAGCCCTAAAACTGCGCCTTTTCCACGTACCACAAAACCTGTATCTGTCATTGAGGCAGGGATAATCCCTAAAACACCTTTTGCAGCAGGTGTAGCTCCTTTTCTGTGTACAATAGCTTCGCTTCCATCAGCTAAAAACTCTTTCCAAGCAAAATTATGATGATTTTCTATGTTTAGAATAGGTTTTTCGCCTAATGTTTTTGCCATTTTTCTGTGGATTTGCTCGTGATTTGCCTTTGCATACTCACCTGCAAGGTTCATAGACAAAAAATATTCACTTCCTGCATCAGAAGACATATCTAGCCACGCTAAATGTTGTGCCTCACGAGGCAAACCAGTTGTTTGAGTAGCAATTTTAGAATAATATTCAGCAATATTTGCCCCAAAACCACGAGAACCAGAATGGCTTAAAAGTGCTAAATAATTGCCTATTGGCAGGTTTCCTAAATCTTCTGTAACCTCCAAAATCTCCAAAATGCCCCATTCTACGAAATGATTGCCTGTACCAGACGACCCTATTTGTGTTTGTGCTTTGGTGCGCAAACTACGAATAAATCCTGTAGCATTCCAATCTTTGTTTTCCCAAACTTCATCTTCCAACGTAACAGAAACCTTACCTTCTAGCCCAAAATGCGTGTTTTCTTGTAGATATTTCTTAAACTCGGGCTTTCTTTGTGTCATAAAATCAGCAGAAATATCCCATACAGAAAGACTCATACGACAAGCAATATCCACGCCCACCGCATACGGAATAATAGCGTTTGGGCTTGTCGCAAGCACGCCACCAATAGGCAAACCATAGCCTACGTGTGCATCAGGCATCAATGCGCCTGCAAGTGATACAGGCAGTTTCATTACTGTTTCCATTTGCCTAAGTGTGTTAGCATCAATATTTTCAGCACCAAAAATGGCAAAATCTAGTGGTTTTTCTCTAAGATTAAAATTGCGTATTTGCGCCTCATTTCCTTCTAATTTTGGTTGATTTTCTTGACAAATAGCCGCAATTCTGCCAAAAATAGTATCATTAAGATAGTTTTCTGGATTTTCTGAAAGATTTTTAAATATTTCTAAGAGTTTCTCTTTTGAATATTGTTTTGATTGAATAAGTTTTTTACCTAATTTCCCTGCGTTTTCTTGTAGGTCTTTTTCGTAGAAAAATATTTTTAATTCGTTGTTATTTAGGCGTTTGCTCATAAATATTTTTTAATTAGTTTCAATGGCTTAGGATTGACTATTACTTTTTAGCTTTTATGGGCTTTTTATTGTCTATTTTATCTTTCTTAGCATCTTTTAGACTGTCTTCTTTATCTTGTTTTGTTTTTTCCAATTTAGCAAGGCTATCTTTGGCATCTTTTTCTAAATTTTCTTTTACAATTTTTACCAAAGAATCATTTTTACGTTGAAGGCTATCAGCCGTAAATTTGGCTATTTTTTCTCTTTGTTTTTTCTCTGTTTCTGCCTTATTTTGAAAGAAATTTATCACAAAAAAGACTAGAAAAATCCCCAAAACAACCGCAGGAATGATTATTTTTTTAGCATTAAACGCTTTTTTTTGCTGAAATTCTTGATTTTCTTTTGGCTGATGTTCTTTTACAGGTTTTTCTACTGAAATATTGGGTATGGCAGATGCCGTTGTAGGAGCAAGTGTAGATGTAGAAATACTTGGAATGACAGTTTTTTCTCTATTTTGTGCATAAAATTTAATAAGTTGTGCAGTAATATTATCTGTTCCACCTGCTTTTTTGGCACTTTCTATGAGTTTTTGGGTACGCTCTATCAAATGAATTTCATTTTGAATAATGATGTTTTTGATAGTTTCATCATTTATCATACCATTTAGTCCGTCAGAACATAAAAGCATAATATCATCATTTGCAGGCAAAATAGGCAGTTTACATACGTCAGGCTCAACAACAGCTTTCACGCCTAAAGCTTGCAAAATCTCATTTTTGCGTGGGTGAAACTCCATTTCGTGGTCTTTGATGACATTATTATCCACTAATTGCTGCACAAAAGAATGGTCTTTCGTAATTCTATGTAATGTATTTGTCTGATTTTCAAAGTAATACAAACGACTATCTCCTACGTGAACATAAAAAACTTCATTGTTTTCTATAAGTGTGGCTACAAGTGTTGTTCCCATTCCAGCGCATTGAGGTATATTTTGAGAGGCTTGAAAAATAATACGGTTTGCTTCAATAGTTGCCTCAAAAAGTGCTTTTTGAGGATTGTCGTAATGTTTTTTGAAGAAATAATCTTTAAATGTTTCTACCGCTAATTGTGAAGCGGTTTCACCTGCCAAATGTCCTCCCATTCCATC
Source organism: bacterium (assembly GCA_025362415.1). Classification (GTDB taxonomy): domain Bacteria; phylum Bacteroidota; class Bacteroidia; order Cytophagales; family Thermonemataceae; genus JANYGM01. Next base: position 336 of record JANYGM010000447.1, on the reverse strand, counting down.
ACAAACAATAAAAAGATGCCCATTAGGCACTTGAAAATAGCCTAAATAATCTTCGTTTACATCTCTCACGCAACCCACATCAGTAGCATTGCCAAACTCAAAATTTTTCAGTTCTTGTGTATTCAATTTCATATTTTTTTGTGATAAAAACCACCCCTAACCCCTCCTTGCAAGGAGGGGGACAAAACTCCTCTCCTTCCTCAGGAGGGGCTGGGGGCAGTAATGTTAATTTCTAAAAAAGTGCTATATTTGTATTTTTTAACATAATTATTATTTTATGGATTTATCTAACTTCTTTCTCAATCTTACAGATCCTCGTAGAAAACAAGGTCAGCG
>JANYGM010000429.1 GCA_025362415.1 bacterium | reverse complement strand
TAAGCTACCTAATCCACCGCACGCCCAAACAACAATATCAGTAACATTATTCAATAAAAAGTAGATAGTTGCTATAATAGCACTTTTTTCACTTTCTACTATCCAAATAGTTTGGTTATTGTTTGTGTTTAGATGCTCACCAAAAAAACCTATTGTAGGTTTATCTTTGTGTTTTTGAGCGTGTAACCAATTAGGTGTTACTGTTTTACTTCTTTTGGCGTTTTCTTTGTCGTAAACGAAATATTTAGCGTTTAATAATTTGTTGTTTGCATCTCTATACCAAAAAGCTGTATCAAATTCATTCCAATACTTATCATTATTAGAAGTATCAAAAAGTGTATTCCCTACATCATACATCTCTAAAACCTGCTTTACAATAGCATCTCCAAAGGTTTTTCTTAGAAAAGAAACAAAATTACTTTTACGCCTGGTGCTTATACTATCCTCAAAATCCTTTATAGCTATTTCTAACGGATTTGCAGGTACTACTTGCGCTACTTGCGTAGGTATTGCAGGCGTGTAAGTCCTATTTGGTGTATTTGTAGTCGTAGTGTTATTGATGTACTTGTTACAAAGTTGTTTAAAAGCGTCCTTATTTGATAGATTATAGGCTTTTTCGTATGCTGTTATAGGTGTGTAGGTTATACCACTACTATAATTGTGAACGTGTGGGAATGGTAAACTACCTTTGAGATAAAAAACTTCTTGCGTAGTGGTTGTAGCATCAAACAAACGTACTTTCTTTGAGTGTGTGGGTATTTTATTTAATAAATCCGTAAAAATTGCTAATCCAAAATCCGTATTTATCCGTTTTGCTATTGTTTCTATTTCTGAATACATTTTTGAAAAGTTAGTTTTTGTGTTAAAAATAAAATGTTGTTTGAAGGTACACCTTATACACCAATTCATAAAAATTTATTGTAAGTAGCTAATTATCAATTATTTGCGTGGTGTACCATTAGATATATAAGGTACACCAATTAGACAAAAACAACTGAAAAATAGGCAAATTAGAAAAAATACTTTTTTACTCAAAAATGCTATTTTGGTGTACTTTGGTGTACCATTATACACCCACTTAACTAATTGATAACCAATTACTTATAAGCAATTTTTTCAATTTGGTGTATAAGGTGTACCTTCAAACAACATTTTTTATTTACACTAAATTTTTTCTAAAAAATAGACAAAACCATTTTTAGTACGTTTATTAGGAATATCTAAATTTTTCATTCTACTACCAAAATTGATTTGATTTAGGGTGTTGTACCCAAAATCAATACAATACGCCTTATATTCTTTATACAAATCCGTAGCTTTAATAGATGCAATACTACCTACACTTTTCGTATAGCCACTATCCTGCATAAATAAAGCAACTGTATCACTAGCATTTTTGAAGTTTGCTAGGGTTTGTTTAGCAAGTTCACTATCCGTAAATTTGCCTTGTTTTAGAAGTCTTTGCAGTCCTTCTAAAATCCAATTAAACACTCCTGAAAGTTCTGTATCAATGATTTTGTTTGCTAACTCCTTATCCTGTTCACTTTCCAAAATAGTAGCATCAAAAGGCAAAATGATAAAACGCCTATAAAATGCGTTATTGTGTTCTACATCTTTTGGCAAAAGGTTTGTGTTAAAAATGAATTTAGCCACGTCTGTAATCTCAAAAGGCTCTTTGTAGGGTAGTCTTGCCTCCGTAGGCTCACCACTTACCAAACTTTTGAATTTATCCGTATTCATTTTAGAACTTATCTCACTAGCATAATTAGCAAGTTTATTGACTATCTTAGCACGTGAATAACCTTCTTTATCCGTAAGACTTTCTAAGGTGTAGTGGCTAATATTTTCTTTGCCCAAAAGTGCCGTAATTACATCAAAAACAACACTTTTACCATTTGCACCACCACCATACAACAACAAACATCTTTCCTGCTTTATGCCTTTGGTAAAAATGTACCCTAAATATTCAGCTAGCACGTTTTGAGCATCTTTATCAGGCAAAACCTCACTTAGAAATTTATCCCAAATAGGTGCTTTTGCGCTAGTTTCGTATGCAAAAGGTAGCTGGTAAGTGCAAAAATCTTCTCTTTTAAATTCTCTTAGTTGTTGCTTTTCTTTGGTTATCTCAAAAGTACCATTTTGAAGATTTACATAAACTAATCCTTTTTGTGGTATTGGAGATGCTAAGTAAGCACTAGCAAAGAATTGTTTTATCAAATCCGTTTTAAATTTATGGTATTTGCTTTTTAGTTGTTCCACGCCCAAATGTTCAGCTACCTCACCCAAAAAGTAAGTCAATTTTTCGCTACCTATTTCTTTCCAATAAGCACCATTGTAAAGGTGTATGTAACCATTTTCCGTACTCAAACCAAAATCAAAATCTTTGATAAATTTCAGCAAGTATTCTACTGTTTTTACCACTTTTTGTATATCAGTAACTTTGCACTTGCTTAGTTCTTTGTCAAGTTCTCTAAACTCTTTTGCTTTTGGATTTTCCTTATCCGTAATACTTATTTGATTTTCCTGCAAATAAGTAGATAGGATAGTTCTTTGCTCAAAATCCGTTTTGAGGTGTGGGTACACTTCAAAGAAAAAATCAATTTTCTTTATTTTGGAGAGAATGTTTTGCAGGATAGTTTCGTGGTTTGGAAAACCCAAAATAGGTTTTTTCTTTTTTTCTCTCAAATGTTTTTCCACGCCTTCAATTATTTTGCTTTTTGGCATTTGTTTTTCTGTTGTATTTTGCATACCTTTGTTTTGAATTTAAAATGTTTCTGTTATATTTTGCATTTTAGAAAGTAGCTAGGAGTGCCTTCTTAGCTACTTTTTTGCTTTTACTTAGCTTTTAGCAAATGCTTTTTAGCAAATATTTTGCTTTTGCTTTACTAGCTTTTTGCTTTTACTTAGCTTTTTGCTTTTGAGGTTTAGCATTTACAAAAGTATCTCTTTCACTTACTAGCCACGCAAGTAGCTTTTCTCTTTCAAAGTACAAACGCCTACCTTTTTTGAAGTATGGTATAGTGTTTAGTGAAGTGAAGTTATAGATAGTCTTAGTAGCTATTGAAGTGAGTTTACTAGCCTCACTTATATTTAGAATATCCTTATCAGGGTTTATAGCACACTTTTGAGCGTGCAATACCTCAAAAATCAATTCTTTTATTGTTGCTAATTCATTTGCTAGCACTTCATACGGATTTATCATTTGCACCATAATTTTAAGGGTTTTGAGTTACTAGCACCTGCTAGCCTTTTTGTATGATGCAAACTTAGGTAGAAATGAAATAAAGAGAATTATAGCAATATTGCTAGTTTTTTATTTTACTATTACTATTTTTATTTAGTGCTTTTCTATTCATTCAGTAAGGTTTTTCAATTACAAATATTTCAAAAAGTGCCTTCACTAAACGTATAACTATTACCAATAATTTAACTATTTGATTATCAACAATTTACAATTAAATAATATTTAAAAAGTGCCTTCACTAAGCATATAGCTATTACTAGCTACAAATTTTAGTGTTTTAGTTTTAAAAGTGCCTTATTTATATCTTCTAAGGCTAGTTTTTGAGCCTTAGGGTATTCCTTCAATTCGTTTTCAGCAACACTTTTAGTAATCTCTAAATACTCACTTATTCTTTTATTAGAGTATTCAGCATACTTATTGTAGGTAGCTATTCCAAATCTTTCTTTAATAGCACTTTTAGAATACTCAAATATGCCTGCATCTATCAAATAGTAGGCTACAATAGCATTTCTTACTGTTGTTTTCTCTTTCTTAGGTTTTTGTGTAGGCGTGTTTGCAGGCGTTTCTTGCGTAGTTCGTGGCTCAAATACATAACCATTGCTAGGGTTGTTGTAATAGCGTTCTAAAAGTCTTTTTGCATTACTATTTACTAAATCTATTAAGGTTTTAGGATTTAGTTTTTTTTCCAAAAACTCCAAATAGACTTTTAGAAATTCTAACATTTCTATTTGTGCTGAAAACGAACTTTGGGTAAACCATTGTGGATTATTACTATTATCCTTAATAGGCATTTTATCCAAAAAGTCTGCTAAACTTGCTAGTTCTTTCTTAGTTTGAAAGATTTTTGCATTATCAGTTAGATAATAGGTATCTTCTTTAAAAGCTCTCAAATATTGCCAAAACAAACCTGCAATAGACTTTTCAGCGTGAAAATCCTTACCTGCTTGGTGTGTTGTAATAGTTGCACCAACAATAAACTTATCTTCAATATTGATTTTATTGAAGTAATCCAAATAATCCTTTTTTGCAGGTAAACTACTTTGAATTGCTTTTAAAGCATCTTCCTTAGCTTGTTTTTCCTGTTCTATTGCACGTTCTATTGCACGTTGTTTTTTTCTGTTTTCTATCAATATTTGCATCTCTATTGTAGGTGTTACTTGCGTAGGTGTGTAGTTATCAAATTCTACATACAATTCAGCATACGCCCACAAATAGGCTATTTGAGGTATGTTTATTTTTGGTTTCTCTCCAAAACCACCTGGACTGTATTTTATTTCGTTGTAGGCATCAAAATTGGTGTCTATCATTTCTAAAATATCATTCAAAAAAGCATCTAAACTTATTTGGTTGTTTTTGAATTTTGCTATTTGTTTAGCTTTAATAGCTTTTTTCTTAGCTATAATCTTCTTTTGAGCAACTATTTTCGCATCATCTTCACCATTTTTAAAGTGTCCTTCTATATTTTTCTCAAATATTTCGTAATCCAACAAATCCGAAATATAAAAAACTCTTTTATCTCGTTCACTTAGTTCATTTTCGTATGAATATGCTAGTTTAGCATTATTCATATCCTCAAAAGCACTATTCATATAGTTATCCAAAACATCTTTACACCATTCAGCTACATATTTGTAGATAGGTAGTTGTGTATTATAAAATTCATTCTCACAAACCATAATAGTTTGAGATAACCAATTTACGCTATTGTTATATTCGTGGTAAAAGTAAAGATAGTTATCTTTTTTATCCTCAAAGTGTGGATTAAGAAGTACCTTAGCATCAGTAAGTAATACTGGTTTACTTGCTACATATCTATTCCTTTTACCATAGAGTTTTATTTGTTCGTGTAACATAGGGTCTAGGTGCTGAAAATTATCAAAATGTTTTCTTAGATATTTTAAGAAAAATTTAGTATTATTCTTTGGAACTGAATATTTACGAAATTCTTTGTGTAGTTTTTCAGGTAGAATAGCTAATACATTTTCAATAGTAGGATTATCTTCACTACTAAAATTATTTGCTATACAAGAATTTAACTTTTTAGTACGTAAAAAGTCTAGGGTATAATAATTTTGATTATCTTTGTGCATAATTATAGGGAATTTAAGTATTTTTAATATTTAAGGACTTTGTTTTTGTTGCTTTAAATTGGTTTTAAAGGCGTTTTGCCTTTACTTTTTGAGGTAAAGTTTTATTCATTCAGTAAGATTTATAAAAACGCCTTTACATCTTTGGTCGGATTAAGGCGTTTTTTGTTGTTTATATCATTTTTAGCGTATCAGTAGCATAGTCGTTAGTGTAGCTATTTTGATACGGTGCTAGCAAAATGCTAGCGTTTTGGTAGAGTATTGCATTTGCGACTACCCACTAGCCTGCAATACTATTTAAAAGCATATTTGCCACTATTTGTGACACAAAATAAAGGTTTTACAAATTCTCTATCAATTCCCTGCAAATCTCTATCAAATCCCTGCAAAAATGCTATTTTAATGTACCTTCAATGTATGATACTACATTACATAATAATTTGATAATCAAATAGTTAAAATAGACTTTTGCAATTCTATGTACCTTATGTACCTTCAAACAACATTTTATTTTTAACACAAAATTACTCTTAGTTGCTAGCTACTTGCTAGCTGAATTCCCTGCAAAAATGCTATTTTGGTGTACCTTTGGTGTACCTTCAAACAACATTTTTTATTTACTACAAATCTCTTCTTAGGTAGGTACTAATTCTTTCCAACAGTATTGTATGTTGCTCACTGGTTATTGTGCCTATCATACCAAAAAGTTCATTTTCTGCTAGTGTAGAAACTAAGGATAATCTAACAATAGAGTTCGTATTTAGTCCATTCAGGCTCGTAGGCTGTAAAAAAACATCAAAACCTTGTATTTCTTGCCTTGTTTGTGAAGATATAGCACTTACCAAATAATCATTATTTGGCATTTGTTTTAAAATTACTACTGGTCTTCTTTTGCGTTCTCCATTTGACTGCTGAATAATAGCTATCCAAATTTGCATTTCTTGTATCATTTCTTAGTTGCTAGGGTTAAAATTTGGGTTAAACACTTTGATTTGTTCTAAGCTGTATTCAGGCTCACTATCTTCATACGCTTTTTGCAGGCTAGCAAGTGCTAGTTCGTTCCAATTCTCACTATCCGTAGGGTTTTCTATCACCTGGATATTCAGCCTTTTAGCAAGTGAGATAAGTATTGCTAAATCTTCTACATTATTGGTTTTCATTAAAACATTCATAAAATTTGAGTTTAAAATTTGAAATATTTTGTTGTGCTTTATTTGATATTAAATATTAGCTTAGAATGTATTTAAAAGTAATATTTATACTAATTGTGGTGCTTATCATTTGCTTATTGTAGTGCTTTTATTTGAGCAAGTAAACCTTACTAAAACGCTATTAGTAAATCAGAAATTTCTTTTTTATCCTTATCCTCAAAACTAGCTAAATATCTTTCTGTTGTTGCTAGTGAGGTATGCCCTAAACTTTCACTTATTTTTTCAGTAGATATATTAGAATGTTTTAAGATAGTAGCGAAGGTATGCCTGGCAAAGTAGGTAGTTACATTTTTTTCTATTCCCACCTTCTTAGCAATAACTTTTACCCACTTATTGATATTTTTGATAGTTTGAGAAAGTTTGTTTTTACGCAATTCAGGCGTATGGTGTGGCTCAAAGATAGGAAAAACGTAAGTGTTGCTGGTGCTATCCTTCTTAGAATAGGTTTTAAGTATTTCTTTTGCCTTACTATTCATTATTACAACAATAGGATTAGTAGTTTTAGCTGAATTAGCTGTTTTAGCACGTATAAAGGTTACTTTGTCTTTATCTATATCTTTGTATTTGAGTAGTGCAATATCTTTCATATTCATACCATTACAACAATAGGAAAACAAAAACATATCCTTAGCAAACTGTTCACTATCATTTGCAGGTACGTAATCAAAAATCAGTTTTAACTCTTCTTTTGTGAGTGCTTTTTTGATATTGTTTCCTTTGGGAACGGTGTACCTACCTTTTCCAAACGGATAATTTTCTTGCGTACAAACTCCGTCCTTAATAGCAACATTGTAGATAGTACGTAAACAACGCAAATAGAAACTTACTGTTGTGGTAGTGTTTCCTTTGGTTGTTTGTGCTATTTCGTAAGATTTTAGGAACGTAGGCGTTAAATCTTTGAAGTCTATTGCTTTTTTGAAGTTTTGTAGGGAATGTAAAGAACATTCATAATTGATAGCTGTTTTTATTTTGGACTGTTCTTTAAGTTCTTTGATATAAGCATTAAAATAGCCTTCTAAATCTTTGTGCTTAATTTTTTCTTTTTGCTTAGGAAACATCAAATCCTTAAAATCTTCAAAAGAAAAGAACGGACTTAGGCTATTGATAGCATCAATAGCTTTTTTTTCTATTTCGTTTAGGAGTAGTTTTGTTTGTTTGTATTGTGAGCGTGGGTTTGCGCTATTGATTTTAACAAAATCTTCTTTGCCACAACTCAAATTAGTTGCATAAAGGCGTTTTACTCTTTGAAAGATAATTTGTAGTTTGATAGGATAAAGATTTTTCTTATTAAGAATTCTTGTATCCAACATAAAGGACGTGCTTATTTTATTCATTGTTTGGGTCGGATTAGTGTAGTGCAAATATAATAAAAAAGCACAACACTAGCACAACAATTTAGGAAATAAAAAGAAATTAAAGGTAAATAAATATACTTAAAACTTCAAATAAGCACTATTTAGGAAAGTTTAGGAACTATAAAGATAGCTAAGCATCTGCCTTACAAGCAGAGGGTCGGGGGTTCGAACCCCTCAACTCCCACCAAACGCCCTTAATTAACAATTAAGGGCGTTTTTTATGAAATCCGACAGTTTGCCGACACTATTAAGGCTATTTAACCCACCTGCAGAAATGCTTATTGACAATGAAGGTAATGATAAAAATTACCTCAACCTTCCTTACAAATTTTGCGCCATCAAAGGAAAAAAACTCAAATACCTAGAGTTTTGGATATTTGATGAGAATACAAACAAACTACACCGTAAACGCAAAGAATGCCCAAAAGATAAAGATTTTAGCAAATGGTTCAAAGAAAACTCTTTCTTTGTTAATGATTGTTTGCAGTCTGGTGTACGCATAAGGAAAATAATAAAAATTGAAGTAAAACGCACTTTAGATAGTTATACTATTATTGAAGCGTTTGAGTACGCTAAGGAAATACGAAAAATAAAACTAGCTACTAATTCCCAAACAAGAGATAAATCTTTTTTTAATATTTGGTTAAGATTTCTCAATAACCAAAATATGCAAAATCTTACAATTTCAGAACTTGAGAAAAAACATATTTATTTGTACCTTGATACTGTAAAGGTAGAACAGAAACTAAATAATATGTCCAGAAACAAGTATTTAGATTGGATAAAAGCAGTTTTAAATGATTTGATAGAAAGAGGTTATATAGAAAAAAATGTAGCAATAGGAGTAAAACCCCTAAAAGAAGCACAAACCAAGTCTGTAGCTTTTGAAATAGAACACGCAAGGCAATTAAAAAAAATTCTTATTGAGGAAAATTATACGTTGTATGTATTTTCTATGTGTATTTTTTATACGTTTGTGCGTCCTATTGAACTTAGAAGGCTTACAATAGGACAAGTAAACCTAAAAAACAAACAAATACATATTTACGGCAATGGCTCAAAAAATGGTAAGAATGATTTTGTAATGATACCTAAATTATTATCTGATATTTTGGTAGAAAGTAAAATATTGGAACGCCCAAAAAATGAATATATTTTTGATGGTGGAGATTTAAAATACTCTAGGAATAGTTTTAGTGTTGATTTTTCTAAAATAATAGCTAAACACGAATTTCCAAAAGATTATACCCTCTATTGTTGGAAACATACAGGCGTTGTCCAATACTATAAAAATGGTTGTGGCATCAAATTTATTCAAAAACAATGTAGGCACGCAAGTTTAGATGAAACAGATAAGTATTTAAAAGATTTGGGGTTGTTTGATAATAACGATATTTTAGACAATGCACCAGAATTATAAACACAAAAACGCCTTATATACCTGCATTTCACACGTATATAAGGCGTTTTTTAGCTGATTTTAGGCTAATATATTGCCAATATTACTGCCAATTTTAGGCTAATTTTTACTTTTTAAGTAGTTGATTATCAAATTTTTATCTTTTTTATATTCTTTATTGACATCAATTATATACCAATATCTAATCAATACCTTAGCATTAGGCACAAAAAAAATGTTTCTCCAAAGGAAAAACACTTTTTATAATCAAAAATATGTAAAAACTATGCTAAAACTATCTAAAATCATAACAAAAATAACAACCCAGCCACTAACCACCATAAAGAAGTATCTTCTTGCTTTATGCCTGCCAAATCTTTATGCCCTGATTTCTCCCAAGCAGCGTTAAAATTAGCGACACTTACGCCATCTGTGCCGTGTTCTTGTACGCAAAAAGCACGTACCAATTTGTAAATATTTGCTTTATTCCAAGCTAAAACATCATTTGTGCCTAAACCTGTGAGATTTGTAACAGTTTTGATATAAATATTTGTGTTGTTACCTCGTAAATAAGGGTTGGTCTTATCATCAGGCGGACACCATTTATATAAAATATTTTTTATGCTAAACTTTTTAGCTCCTATCTGACTTTTATAATACCAAAAAAGATTACCAATCATAGCCGCTATACCATTTTCTATTGTGTCAAATACTAGCGTACCGTTGCCTAATTGATATAAAGCACCTTTAAAACCACTAGGTTTGTATATAATGTTGCCCGGATTATTATTAGTTGGTAGTGTTTTCTTTGCAGGAAATTGTGTATAACTCATAATTTTATCTTTTTTTTACCGTTTTAGTGCTTACGCAGCTACTAAAACGGTATCATAATAAATACCTTCTTGTAAATTTTCGTATGCAAAACCGTCCCAATACTCACGAGGCACGACTACACAACCCGCTGACCACCTATCAATTATGTTCCCCCACCAAGCAGAATGTATATTGATGCCAATATCACGACCTCCAACCACTAGCGTAGTTTTGTCTATGATGCGGTTTCTGTTCCCATCTCTATAAATATTGACATTTGCCACTTGCACACACTCAAAAGAACGCCACCCTAAACGTGTTTGCCACGTTCCTAAGTGAGTTTTTGGATAATAACCTTCAGCCAAAATAGCCGTTCCAGTAATGCCACCGTAAGTAATAGGGTTAAAAACGTAATAATCTCCTGCACGAGTGCTACAAGGCACACAACCAGTAATTATATTGTTTTTTATAAAAAGTAACCAGTCTGTAGCCAAATTATTAAAGGTTTCAGACATACGAAATGCCAAAAAACCACTATAATAGCTTATTTTATGCTTCTCACGGAGCATTGTAGTTATTTTTTTCTCTACTTCTCTTTTTGCTTTTGCTGTATTTGTGCCAAATAAATCATCTTCTACTAAACCAGCCGCATATTTTGCGTTTAAAAACTTTTGTAATTGTAGTGTTTGCATTGTTTTAGATTGTGTTAGGCGTTGATATTTAGGCTCTTTTGTAGATATGGTACAGGATTTACGACTTTACCATTTATTTTTACCTCAAAATGTAAGTGTGAAGTTTGTATATTGTTAGGGCGTGAGCCTTCCCAGCCTATAATACCTATTTTCTGACCAGCATTTACGTAATCACCTACTTTTACATCACTTCTATACAAGTGTAAATATTTCGTTTGCATTGTGGTAGAGTGCCTTATTAGCACTATCCAGCCCCAAGCAGTATAACCTGAAAACTCCACCTTGCCACTAGCAAAAGCTAAAGCAGGGTGATTTTCTAATTCTGATACCTTATTGCAAGGTTCTAACAGTAAAAAATCTATACCAGTGTGCAAATAACCACGTTCATTGCCCATATTCCAAGTAGGAAACCAAACATTCCCAGGTCCCACACGCCCCAAGGACTTAGGTAAATAGTATCTTTTTATATCTTTCAAAGGAAAAACATAGCTATTGCCACCGCTAAACATCAAAAGCGCAAGAATACCCAATATTATTTCCATTATTTTAGCGTTTTTGTGGTTATTGTGGTTTTTTCTTTCTGAAAATATCCCACCAGCCTCGTTTTTCTTTGACTTTATCCGTTTTTGTGGTGCTATCTAGCCCTAAGGCATTATTAGTAGTGTTTTTATTGTCTTTTATCATCTGTTCTATATCAATAGTACCACCGTTTTTTACTTTGATTTTGTCGTTGTGGATATGATAATTAGTAACATTTTGTGGTGGACACACAGGGCAAGGCACTATTTTAGGGCATTGATGCACAAAATTAGCTATTTGCCACGAAAGCAGACCGCCAAAGGCAAAACCTAAGATAGTGCCTACATTCTTTCCTAAGAAACTTAATAGAAACATCATAAAACAAGGTTTTAAAAATTTTATTCCCCTTTGGGGGTTAGGGGGCTGTTATATCTTTTGCAAAAAGTAGCCCCATACCAGACGCAATAGCTATGCTTGCGTTGCTCCAGTCGTGTTTTAGCACGCCAATATACACGCCTGCAAGTATGCAAACCGTTCCAGCTGTTGAAGTGATGTAAGATTTTTTAATTTCTCTTACAAATCCGCAAAGAATAAGGTATATTTTTAGTAAAAAAGTCATTTTTGTATTATTTTTATTGGTTCTTCTTTCTCCAAATTCTTAATACGCTCACCGTGAATAGCTTGCGTAAGTGCTATTTCTTTCACTTCTTTGACAAACCCTTTAAAGTCTGAATGTATTTCACGCAAAAAATACCCAATAATGCTGATACCAAGCGTTAAAATTATCTCTACATTACTCATTTGCTTATATTTTAGTTGTTATTTAAAGATTTTCCAAAGAACCACCGCACCAGCCAACCATAAACCTGTTGTTGAGGCTGTTTTAATGCCTTCTGTTACGGTTTCTATTTTATTCTGTACGACTTCAACGCCCTCACGAATTACCGTAAGTGGTTGTTGTATTGTTACGCTTGTAATGTCTGCTGTAAAGTCTGACCAAGTTTGCTCATAAGATACCGCAGACGTATTTTTTAAGTATGCTAGCACTTTATCATCTGAACGCCTTACTTGATAAAAAGTACCTGCACCAGTAGGCAAATACAACCCAGTAGTAAACCAACGCTTATCTGACTGAAAATAATCTCTATAAGGTATTACATCTGCTATTTTTTGTATTTTATAGCTGTATAGCTGTAGTGGTTTGTTTTCTTTTGGTTTTACTAGTTTTGCTCCTAGTGATGTATCATACACATCAAAAGTCAAAGAAAGTGTTTTTGTGGGTACATCAGAATACGCAAGTAGCCCATATTCATACACAATACCACTTTGAAAGTTTATTACTGGGCGAAAAACTGTTATTTTACTGTTTTTTTTGAGTATTTCTTTTGCCTGCTCAATGTTACTTGCCTTTATTCCGCCACAATGCACTAATTTTTGAGATAATACACCGTTTGTTGTGGGTATATCTACGCTTGTGGTTACTGCATATAGTTTCGTAATAATCATTGTCTTCGTTTTATTATTTAAAAAAACGCCTCCCGTTCTAAAGGGGAGGCACTTATGGACGTTTCCCGTTCTAAAGGGGAAACACTTATGGACGTTTCCCGCTCTAAAGGGGAAACTCTTATTTTGATGCCGTGAGGCACTTTCTTACACAATACTAAGGCTAAAAGTCCCAGAATGTGGATTTCTTGATAATTTCAATGTGTCAGAAGGCAAAGAAACAAAATTTACCAGCGTTGGCTCTCCATTAAGGGCAGTTTGCACGTTAGATGCTACTGCTGCAAGCACAGGTTTTCGTACTGTATACACCAAACGCAAATAATGGCTACTGGTTTTGTTCCAAAGTCCCTTTCCACGCCCCGTACCCCCTGAAAACCACTGACTAGCCGAAAGAATATAACTGAATTTATAGTATCCCAACCCAGCAGGAGTAATATTAACGCCATCTACCGCAAATTCTTGCGCTTCATTCTTTCCTGTAGCCATTGTATTCCCTGCAAAAACCCACCTAGCTTGTCGGTAGCGTATCTTACGCCCACCACCAATAGCGTTACAAGTTTCTTTTTTGCGGCGTTTGTAGCGTTGTAGTTGTACAATAACCTTTCCAGTACGTTGTAGCGCACTATAAGGAATACTTACCTCAATGATAAAATATCCTCCAAAATCACGACTTACCTTTATTTTTGGTTTTGGCAAAACAAACGGCTGATGTGTAACCTGCATAATGATAATTTTTTTATGAATATCTTTTTGTAATAATATTGATGCGCTTTTGTAAGTTCACCAAATCAAATTTTATGTCTAAAAACGTGCCTTCTAGCTCGTCTATGTGATTTGTCCAACTCATAGTATCACCTGCAAGCAACCTTACACCTAATATTTCTACTGGAACAAACCCTGTATTTTCAATAAATACCTCATTTGCACCTTTCAAATCTATTCTACCCGTTTTTACGTGTGTATTAGAGGTACGGTAAACTTTTCTTTTCATTATTTTATTCGTTTAAACATAGTTTAAGCTACTTTTTTAGGCTATTCCTAAGAACATTTTTAGTTGTAGCGGGTTCTCCTTAGCGAACATTACTAATTTTTCTAGTGCTATTGGTAGGTTCTCGCCACCAATAAGCCCTGCAAAATCAAGTAATGCCTTCTCTATGCGTGCCTCTTCTGGGGTATTAGTGCTTTTTGCGCTCAAATTGCCTGCAACATTGCCCGCAATATTGCTTTGATTAGTGTTATTTGCGCCAAATTTCTCTACCATTCCCATTATTTGGTGCATATTCTCAAAAATATCCTTTTTAGGCACTTTCTCAAATTCTTTCAACTCTTCTAAAAGCTCTTTATTTTCTTTCTCTAAGTCTTTGATTTCCCAGTTTTTACGCTGCAACTCCAAATCTTTAGCGTGAATCTGATTTACATAGCCAATAGCCTCAATAGCACCAATACCTATGTTTCCTATTCCTGCGACATCTTGCGTATTTGCGCCACCGTTATTGATTTTCAAAGAAAATGCCATTTCAGCCGCACCAGAACTATTTGCACGCTGACCATAAACAGTATAACTACCATTAGAAAGTACATCAATAGACTGACTAAAATACTCATAGCTATCAATATTATTGTCTTTCTCTTGTTTCTGACGACTACAAACCCTTCCCTTCTCATCTACAATGCGCCAAACAACTAAACCATTCATTTTGAGCCATTTAATGGCGTTTTCAATATTATTCATTTGCGTAATTTTTTATATTTTTTTGATTATTTTTATAAAAAATAGCCTTTAAAGTTATATAAAGGCTATTTTATTGTTGTTGTTTCTATTTTACTGGCAAATCTTCATAAAAGACTTGAAACAAAATTACTTCTCCATCATTGGGTACTGGCACGTTTTGCGCAAAATCTATAATAGATTTGTCCCATTCAATGCCACGCCCTCTGTTGATATGCTCAAAAAGTATTCCATATTGAATAAAATTAAACAAAGACAAAGGTACTTTGTCAAAAATAGGGTTTTTGCCTTTGCGCAACGTAATAAAAGCATCATTCACAACATACAAATTCTCTCCTAATGCCGTTTGAGTGCCATTAACAAGTATAATGTTAGTGATTTTCTTATTCATTACTACTTGCGAAATATCTTCAAAATTACAGACTTTAGTGCCTCCTTTGACTTTGGCACGCAATTCTACAGATTGTACAACTTTCATTTTCTCGTTCATTGTCTTAGCTTTAAATGGTTATAAAAAGTTTTTGAGGTTTTGTAACCTCAAAAACTTAATAATTAGGTGATTATCTACCAGCGTCAGACCTTGTTTTCAAAATGTCTGCGCCACCGTCAATAAGCATACCATCAAAAACCAACACTAGCCAGTTAGGCGTTGTATTGTCTTCAATGTTTACGACTGTTTCCTCTGCAAGTCTGATAGTAGCCTCGCAAGAGTTACGCCCATTCATTATTAAAAGTGGGTCAATGTCGGCTAAAACATCTTTCATTGAGCCGCTATCTTCTTTAGTGGCATCTTTTTGCGTTTCTGGGACATTGCGGAAGTGGCGCAATGGTAGGTTTTCCAAAATTTTCTTTTTGTTTACTACCGTTTCAAGCGTTCCATTATAGATTGCTTCCAAATCTGGTGCTTGCGCTCCAAAAACCGTAGCATTTGGATAACAACGAAAAACTGATTTTCCTAAATCTGCTTTTACTCCTTTAGTAAGGAATACGCCTATTTGGTCAGCAATAAAAACATCTCTATCATTGAGAATTTTCTCAATGTTTGGGAAACTTTCTGTACGTTTTGTAGCAGAAAGTATATAGCTACTTTTGCTATTTTTCAGTTCCACCACCAAAATAATTTGGCTCGGTACTGGTGTTACTTCATTACCAAATTTTTGGCGGGAAATACGCATTAAATTGCGTTTTCTGTTGATTTCCAATGTCGCTAGGGTGCGCATAGGAGTAGATTTTCCTTTGGTTCTCATTTGAGTTTGTTTTTTGGGTTTGTGTTTTATTTTGGGAAAAATCCCCCTATTACTTAAAATAGGGGATATTTTCTAATATTCGTCTCCTTCTCCTTCAATTTCGTCTCCGTTGATGTCGTCACCTTCTCCTTCAATTTCATCTCCATATCCGTTGATGTCGTCACCTTCTCCTTCAATTTCATCACCAGAAACAATATCATCATTATCTCCTTCAATTTCATCACCAGAAACGGTATTTAACTGATTGATAGCATCATACGCATCTTGTACGCTAGCAATACCAGCCAAAATGTGTTCCGTTGATTGTGGTACTAGCATATTGCCGTATGCCGTTTGTAGCATTGCAGGGTTTTCATTGCCTGTTTCACCAATACCAGACACCGCAAAATTGAACCCTTTCATTAGGTTAAAAACGCCATCTACCATAAGTCCGTAACTTGCACCTTCTACGACTTCCGCCATATCACCTTTCACTTTGCCATCTGCTAACATTGGTATCAAAACGCCTGCTGCTATTTTGATAAGTCCTAGTGTTTTTGGATTATCTTTGACACTTTGCGGCATAGCCTTAGTAAGGGCATTTGAGATAAACGCCCCGCCTGCTGCACCTGCTACATTTGCCGCTATCTTCTTAAAATCTAGTGCTTTAAGGTTCATAACTTTATGAGTTTTCTGTTTGAAATTTTATTGTTAGTGGCTATCTAATAGCCTTAAATACTTGTTAGTACGCTCTTCTAGCTACTTTTTTGATTTTCTCACTGGTAGCCTTATACTTAGCTTTTTTGTCTGCTATCAAATCAGTTAATTTTTCTTTGAGGTCTTCTATTTTTTCTCTCAAGGCTAAAACTGAAGGAGAACGAAATACGTAATCTTGGTACAAACCTGCAATATCACCTATACTTTTGCGTTTTGCGGGTTTTTTCTTTGCAGTAGCCCGTTTTACTGTTTTTCTTACAGGACTACGTGAGGTTTTGCGTTTTAGTGGCATTATCTTCTACGTTTAGTGGTTTTACGTTTTACAGTACGTCTTTTTGGTGCAGCACGTTTTACGGTGCGTTTTTTGGTTGCAGTACGTCTTTTTGTACCAGAGATACCAGAAACACGTTTTTTACTTTTGCTTTTTGCACCACTCATAAGCATATATGCGGCAAGTAAACCACCACCTATAACCACCATTTTAGGCATACCAAAAATAGTATCTGCTGCAGGCGTATTTGTAGCCGTATTTGTACTTGCTGTTGTTGTGCTTGTACCTGATCCTTCCGTTTGTGTAGGATTTGGGCTAATATTTCTTTGTAATATTTGCTCTTGTACTACTGGCATTTGTTGTGTTTGCTGTTGTACTTGCGTTTGTTGTACTACTTGCGTTTGTTGGTTGTCTGCTAAGGTTTGTTGTGCAGCTTGTTTTGCCCCACATTTTTTGGTTTTAAATAACTTGCCAAAACCACCGCACTCGGTACGACTACCCAAAAGTTTTTTTCCTATCTGACCTGCTTTCTTAAGCACTTCTAATGCTTTTTGTCTTACTTTCGGACTTGCTAATGCCATAAGTGCAGGCGCAAAACCTATTCCATTTATTTTACCTTGTTGCATAATACCCAATGCAGAAATCAACGCCTTGTAAAACTCGGGCATCTCACTATTTTTGTATGCAACATCAAGAGCCGCAAGTAGTTGCGGTGTAGAAAGATTAGCTACCACGTTATCCAAAACGGCTAATTCTCGTTTTCTGGCGGTTGCATCTTCAATTCTTAGAACAGAAGTCCTAAAAACGGTTAGTTGCTCGTTGAGTATGTCGCTAGTTGCGCCTATACCTGCAATATCTTCACTGCCAATGCCTTCTAATCTGTGTATTTCAGCCATTTTAATAATTTTTTGTTTGTAAATTGGTTCTTTTTGGTAGT
Source organism: bacterium (assembly GCA_025362415.1). GTDB lineage: Bacteria > Bacteroidota > Bacteroidia > Cytophagales > Thermonemataceae > JANYGM01. Next base: position 123 of record JANYGM010000429.1, on the reverse strand, counting down.
TCTCCTGTGGCAAAACTGCATCAATGTATATCTCACGACCACCATTGCAGCAACACGCATCAATGACCACGTAAACGTGATGTATATCTTTGTGAGCGTGCAAGCTCACAAACTTAAAACTTG
>JANYGM010000416.1 GCA_025362415.1 bacterium | reverse complement strand
ATACATTGTTTACATAAAAACACTACTCACTACTTCACTACTCACTACTCACTACTCACTACTCACTACTCACTACTCACTACTTCACTACTCACTACTCACTACTCACTACTCACTACTCACTACTCACTACTCACTACTCACTACTCACTATTTCACTACTTCACTACTCACTAAAAAAATGAAACCAGATTTGCTCGTGATATTATTCACAATGACTTTGCCTTATATGGCTATTGCTAACCGTTTTGATACACATTTTCGTATGTTGGCATTGCAGGGTTTGCTTCTTTTTGGTGTGGCTTTTTTGAAGCTATATGGACACGTTTCTATGGCAAATATGGGCTTTATTTTGGTAGAAACACTTGTTTTTAAAGCTATTTTAGTACCTTATTTTCTTTTCAATATCATCAAAAAAAATAAAATAAAAAGGGATTTTGAAGTAAAAAAACTTAGTTTCTATGTGATTTTTACTGTTTTGTTGATTATTGTGTCAAGTTTTGTTTTTGCACACCAACTCAATGACGAACATTTAGAGATAAACTTCTTTACTGCCTCTATTTCAGCACTTTTAGTGGGGATTTTATTGATTGTTATTCGCAAGACTATTATCACGCATATTGTTGGTTATTTGGTCTTAGAAAACGGGATTTTCTTGTTTTCTCTGGCACTTGGTAGCGAGATGCCAATGATTGTAAATATTGGTATTTTATTAGATTTATTTACTAGCGTACTGCTTTTGGGCGTTTTCGTAAATAGAATTAACGAAGTTTTCCATACAGTAGAAATTGATACATTAACAGAACTTAAAGACTAATTTTTAGTGTGTAGTGAAATAGTGTGTAGTGTTTAGTGAAATACATTGTACTACACTACTCACTACTCACTACTCACTATTTCACTACTCACTACTCACTACTCACTATTTCACTACTCACTACTCACTAGATATGGAAGCAATACTTATATACTTTGGAGGAGCTATTTTGATAGCTATCACAACGTATTTTATTCATAACAAACTAATAGACCATCTATTATTTGTGCCTTTTTTGTTACTGCAAATAGGTTTTAATGTCTATGCAATGATGAATATAGGCAATAACATCAACGAGTATTTTCGTTTTGATGAGTTGGGCGTACTTTTTATGACTGTTCTTACTATTATTAGTGTTCCTGTGTGTATTCATAGCATCATTAGTGCGCACAGAAGACAAGAAAACTGTAAAGAAATTCGTATTCATAATGCGGCTTTGCTCATATTTATTGTAATGATGACAGGAGTGCTTATTTCTGCGCATTTGGGCATTTTATGGGCATTTTTGGAGGCGACAACGCTTTCTGTAGCAGCACTTATTTATCACGAAAGAAATTCTATGGCACTAGAAGCCACTTGGAAATATGTTTTTGTTGCTTCTATTGGTATTGCAATGGCTTTTTTAGGAATTTTGTTTTTGGCGGTTGCCTCCAAAGATGCTGCAGAGGCGCATCTTTCCATTGACGAGCTTTCCAGAAATATCAAAGAAATGAACCCTACGTGGCTCAAAATGAGCTTTTTGTTTATTTTGACTGGTTTTAGCGTAAAAATTGGAATTGTACCACTTTTTACAGTAGATATTGATGCCAAAGATGCCGCTCCTAGTGCTATTGGCGCACTTTTATCTGGTGGACTTCTGAATATTGGTTTTGTGGCAGTGTTTAGATTTTATCAAGTTTTTGCACAAAGTGATATTTTGGCGTGGATGAATAATGTGCTTCTACTCGTTGGAACAGCATCTATTTTATTTGCAGCAGTATATTTAATGAAAGTCAAAAATTATAAACGAATGTTTGCCTATTCTAGCGTAGAACACGCAGGAATAGCTTTTTTAGCACTTGCAAGTGGTGGAATTGGGTATTTTGTTTGTATTTTTCATTTGGTTTTGCACTCTTTCGTAAAAGCAGGTATTTTCTTACAACTAGGGCAAGTACAGCATATTTTTAGAATAAAAAATACAGATGAAACTGGGGAATATATGCGTTTAAATCCTTTTGGAGCAGGTGTTTTGTTGTTGGGCTTTTTGAGCATTACTGCAATGCCACCATCAGGACTTTTCATTACTGAATTTTTAGCTTTTAAGGCACTTTTTGAGGCAAAACATTACTTTATAGCAGGTTTTTCTTTGCTTTTACTGACTTTCATTATTTATGGGATAGGGAAAAATATCTTACATCTTTTGTTCCAAAAACTACCTAACACAAATATAGAAACTAACACAGAAATTGAAAGAAATGCTACACATATCAGCCCTTTGGAAAGTGTGAGCCAATATATTTTGATTATTGCAGGGATTTATTTAGGATTTTTTCCACCAGATATTTTAGTGAATTGCATCAATAAAATTGTAGCATTTTTGCCAACTGCAATTCTTTTTTAACACTAAAATTCTAAATAAAATGAAAAAAATAGCTATTTTAATACTTCTACTTTTGATGTGTAAGTCTATTTTTGCTCAAGAAAAACGTGCAAAAAAAACTGAAATTCCTGATAAAATGACAGATTTTATCAAAAAAACCTATCCAAATCATTCAAAATTGAAGTTTTATAAAGAACTGAAAAATGATACTCTGCATTTTGAAAGTACATTCTGTTCCAATAAAAACGAATATACATTGAGTTTTGACAAAATAGGAAATTTGGAAGAAATAGAAGTTACACTGTCTTTTGAGAAAATCCCTGTGGAAATCAAACAGAAAATCAAAAATTATCTAAAAAATAATTTCTTGACATTTAAAATAAAAAAAACACAAGAAGTTGATTTAAAAGGCGTTTTACTCTATGAATTTGCCATAAAAGCGAAAAGAAAAACAGAAAAAAAAACCACAGAAAAAGGTTTTTATGAAATTTATTTTGATAGAAACGGAGATTTTATCAAGATAGGAATCCTTAAATTAAATACTATCCAAAGTCTTTTTTAATGATAAGAAAATGAAAAAAATAGCTTTTTTGATGTTTTTGAGTGTATTTTTGAGTGAAATAAAAGCGCAAAATCTAACTTTCTATGGCGTTTTGCCTGCTATTTCACAAACAGGAAGAATTACAGAAAGAATTGATTACAACTTTTTTGTTTCTACTACTATTGATATGTTTTCACAAACTGTTAATAATCAAGCATTTCCTGCGAGAGATTTGCAGTTGTATATCCAACCAAGCATTATTTATAAATTTAGTCCAAACTTAAATACTTCTTTTTCATATACTTACCAACGTAATAACCCTCTTTCTGATGATTATGCAAATGAACACCGACTTTGGCAACAAGTAATTTTTGGACACAATGCACAAAAACTACGTTTTACGCACAGAGTACGCTTTGAAGAGCGTTTTATAGAAAATAGAGTAACCAATATGTACCCATTAGCCACACGCCTGCGCTACCAATTTGCGGCAAATATGCCCCTACAAGGCAAAACCTTAGACAAAAATGAATTTTATTTGAATACCTATAATGAGTTTTATTTTAGCCTTACAGGCATTAAAAATGCCACTTATAGCGAAAATTGGAGTTATTTGGGGCTTGGCTACAATTTCGGAAAAATGGGAAGGCTAGAAATGGGCTATTTGTTGCAATTTTCTGTAAGAAATATGCAAAAAGATATAAGAATGTTTAACCTTGTGCAGACTACGTGGATAACAAATTTTAGTTTTTCTCTCAAAAAGAAGAAAAAAGAGTAAAAAAATAAATACAAAAATAGATAAATCACTCAAATTGTGTCAAAACCCAGTATAATTACCCGTAATGTCGTTATTCTTTCAATGGTAAGCCTTTTTACAGATGTTGCCAGTGAAATGCTTTATCCAATAATGCCTATTTATTTGAAATTAATTGGTTTTTCAATCATTTTGATAGGTATTTTAGAGGGTTTTGCTGAAGCAGTTGCAGGATTTAGCAAAGGCTATTTTGGGAATTTGAGTGATAATATGGGCAAACGCTTGCCATTCGTGCAAATTGGCTACTTAATGAGTGCCATTTCTAAACCAATGATGGCAATGTTTATTTATCCAATATGGATATTTTTTGCTCGTACCATTGACAGACTAGGCAAAGGAGTGCGTACTGCTGCAAGAGATGCTCTTTTGTCTGATGAAGCAACACCAGAAACGAAAGGTAGAGTTTTCGGATTTCATAGAGGAATGGACACTTTTGGAGCTGTTTTAGGTCCGTTGTTTGCGCTGATTTATCTCTATTATTACCCAAATGATTATAAAACATTATTTTATATTGCATTTGTGCCTGGTGTGGTAGCTATTTTGTTTACTTTTTTTATGAAAGAAAAACAAAAAGAAACCCCTAAAACTATTGAAATAAAGCCTAAAATACGCTTTTTTGATTTTCTGAAATACTGGCAAAAAAGCCCTATTATTTATAAAAAACTTGTAGGAGGAATGCTTGTTTTTACACTTTTTAATAGTTCTGATGTGTTTTTATTGTTGAAAATAAAAGAGGCAGGCTATGATGATGTAACCGTTATTGGTATTTATATTTTTTATAATCTCATTTATGCGCTTGCGTCCTATCCTATAGGTGTTTTGGCTGATAAAATTGGTATGAAAAAGGTTTTTATTACTGGGCTTATCATTTTTGCAATAGTATATATAGGAATGGCATTTGCAGATAGTAAAGTGGCTTTTATTGTGTTGTTTTCTTTGTATGGCATATATGCTGCTGCCACAGAAGGTATTGCAAAAGCTTGGATAACAAATGTGTGTGAAAAAGAAAATACGGCTACTGCAATAGGTACTTTTACTGCCTTTCAAAGCATAGCAACTGCCTTAGCGAGTTCTTTTGCAGGTTTTATATGGTATGCTTATGGTGCTTCAGTAGTATTTTTATCAAGTGGAATAATAACACTTGGAGTAGCTATTTATATAGCAAGGTTTCAAGTCAATAAGTAATTATGAATAAATACAAATTTTTGATAATCAAAGGATTATATAATTCTCTGTAATTTCACAAATAACATTTAATTATCATCAAATAACAAAATAAAAAAATGAATCTAACAATAAAAAACAACCAGTCAGTAGCTATAAATGCTATTCCTGTTTTAGAATATGATGTATTTTATGATACTTGTGTAGGTCTTTGTAGAGATATGAGCAACCATTGCGTTGCCTATTATGCTTTCCCTTATCAAAATAAGCTAAAATTCATTGCAGGTATTGCCATTGATGGAAAAGAGGAAATTGTGCTTATTTCTCACGAAGAAAATCCAAAAGAATTACGTGGACTTATGGCGTTATCTCAACAAATAACCGCTTTTCATATCTACGAAAGAGAAATACACGAGAATTTTGGTATTGATTTTATTCGCCACCCTTGGCTAAAACCAGTGCGTTATGCCCACGACAGAGCCGACAAAACTAAAACCTTACTGAATTATCCTTTTTTTGAGATTACAGGAGAAGAATTACACGAAGTTGGTGTTGGTCCTATCCACGCAGGCGTGATTGAGCCTGGTCATTTTCGTTTTACCTGCAATGGTGAAGACGTTTTGCACCTAGAAATACAGCTTGGCTATCAGCACAGAGGTGTAGAATATATGTATCTCAAAAAGCCTAAACTTTTGCAAAGAACGGTTTTATCAGAATGTATTGCTGGTGATACTGTTGTGGGGCATACTTTGGCATTTGTGCAGAATATTGAAAGCCTGCAAAATATCAAAGTAACACGTCAGATACACTTGCAACGCACTATTGCGCTTGAACTTGAGCGTATGGCTATACACATGGGAGATTTGGCAAACCTTAATATTGGACTTGCTTATCAGTTGGCTTCATCTGTTTTTGGGGTAATAAGAACGCCTCTTATCAATTATTTTCAGTTTTGGTGTGGCAACCGCTTTGCAAAAGGGCTTATACGTGTCGGACACAACCCTTATCCACTCACAAAAGAGCTTGTAGATAAGTTTAAAACGGTGCTTAATGATGTGGAAATGCGTTATACAGAAATGGCTACAAAAATGTTTGAATTGCCTTCTGCGCAATCTCGTATAGAAAAAGTAGGAGAAGTAAGCAAAGAACAAATGCAACAAATTGGGGCTGTGGGTATGTCTGCACGCATTACAGGCTTAAAACGTGATATTCGTACCTCTCACCCTTTTGCTTTTTATGCAGAAAAACCTATTATTTCTGATACTTGTCAGGGCGGAGATGTTTGGGCAAGGGCTTATTTGCGTCATTTGGAGATTTTGAGTGTGATAAAGTACATTAGAGAGCTTTTAATAGAGGTTGATGTAAATGATAGTGGATATGGGAGTATGCAAAATAATATCCCAGTTTTTCAGCAAAATGCTGATATTCAACCGACTGCCACAAAACTAACGCCTAATATGTTTTGTATATCTTTGGTAGAAGGTTGGCGTGGCGAGATTTCGCATTGTGTTGTTACAGATGAAAACGGAGATATGGCACATTATAAGGTAAAAGACCCTTCTGTGCATAATTGGCTGGCTTTGGGGCTTTCACTTAGAGATAACGAAATATCAGATTTTCCTATCTGCAATAAGACTTTTAATCTTTCTTATTGCGGAAATGACCTTTAATTTTAGTGTTTAGTGAAATAGTGTTTAGTGAAATAGTGTTTAGTGAAATAGTGTGTAGTGTTTAGTGGAATACATTATTACGACAAAAACACTACTCACTACTCACTACTTCACTACTCACTACTCACTACTCACTACTCACTACTCACTATTTCACTACTCACTATTTCACTACTCACTACTCACTATTTCACTACTCACTAAGTTAGCATTCCGCCATCAACTTGCAAAACTTGCCCTGTGATATAGCTAGACAACGAACTTGCCAAAAATACGCAAGCATCAGCCACTTCTTCAGGTTTTCCGCCA
>JANYGM010000388.1 GCA_025362415.1 bacterium | reverse complement strand
TTTGTTGAACTTACCGCAACATATATAATGCTATCTTTTGTATCCTCATCTTTGTAACGTGGGTGCAATTTTTTCATAGGAATTTGCAGCGCAATCAGTTCATATAAAAGAGGTGCCATATCCACACTTTGCATACCATTTGAGATAACTGTTATCTCGTCAGAATAATCTTCTGGGGTTGTTCCATACTTAAAAACGTGCAAACTTTGTACTTCAAAAGGCTGTTCAAACTCATCTAAACTTCTATCACAAACCAAATTTAGCACACCTTTAATGTCAAAATCAATTTTCACCATTACTTCCGACTTTACAAGGCGCAAGTTAGCTACAAATTTACCTTTTTCAACTTCAATATCAACGTCAAGCGTTTCTTTTATGAGGCCAAACAAATCATCTCCACCTTCAAAAACAAAGTCATAAGATTCATTTCTAAGGCTTGAAATATCCAAAAGATATTTTTTTGATATTTTTGATGGTTTGCTCATTTATGGTGCATAAAATTGGACTGCAAAATTAAGCAAAAAATTATCAAAAACAAAAAAAATGTTTATTTTTTATTGGGGTAAAATTAAATTTACAATTTTTTAATGCTAGGCAAAGCCAAAACATCTTTTGAAGTTTCAAGCAAATTATTATTGGGGCAATCTGTGGTAGGTTTTCCACATAAGTCGCAGGTAATGCCTTCTTTGTTAAGGAATGGACTTTGAGAGGAACAAGTACCACGCATTTCTCCATTTTTTAAGAAAAACACACGCACTCCCACAAAAAGAAAGAAAATACCAAAAATAGCAACACTTAAAAGTAAGGTAGCCAGTAATGTTTGATTCATAAAATTTATCTGAATTTAACTGAAAATAATGTTTTTTTATTTGGTTATTGATACAACGACCAAAATATATTTTAAGTTTCTTTGGAAATTATTTTGTTTTCTTAAAAAAAATATTCTTCTTTGTAAAATAATTCTTTCTTAATGACTGCTTAATATGGCTACTTAATATGAACGTCTAAAAAGCACTAAAAAGAAATATTTTCATAAAAAAATTCTACAACTTATTTTTATAACTTAAATACTTATTCTTATCATGAAAAAAATAATACTAATGCTTTTTGGCTTTATACTCTCTGTAATGAGTGTTTATGCCCAAGTAGCACCTTTGGCAGGACTTACAGTTGTACCTAATAATACAGCTAACCCAACCGTAATGACACTTACTTGGACTGCTTATGTACAAGGAACTACACCTGCTACAGGTTTTGTCATAGAACGTTCTCCAAATAATACTCCTGCTAATTTTATGGTGCTAACGACTGTTACAAATTTAACGAGTACTACTTATACAGATGCCGTAATACCAGATAGTTATTGCTACCGTTTAAAAGCAGTTAATAGTGCTACTCCAGTAGTTTCTTCTGCTTATTCTCCTATTGTTTGTGTGAATCTTGCCACACCAGTAGCACCAGCAATTGCAAGTGCTACACCTAGTCCAAGTGCTAGTGCGCCTACAAGTATTGCACTTATTTGGACACACACAGGTACAGATGCTACTACAACAAGGTTTTTGATAGAACGCTCCACTATTAGTGCAACAACAGGTTTTTCTTTAATTGCAACAGTAACAGTAGCAGTTCCTTCTGTACCAGCTAATTTTACTTATACAGATGCTGTAACGCCAAGCAATTATTATTATAGAATAAGAGCGGCAAATGCTTTTTTGTTTTCTCCTTATAGCGCAGTTTCATCAGTTATTATTCCTGCTCTTGCTACACCTGGCGCACTTACAGTAACACCTAACGCTACTATTTCCACTTCTAATGCCTTGTCTTGGGGAGCTACCCCTAATGCACTTGCCTATGATGTAGAGGTATCTAGCACACTTACAGGTACTTATGTATTGCTTGCAAGCGTGTCTGCTCCTACAGTTACCTACGCACATAATATGACGGGTGGTAATTATTGCTACAGAATTAGAGCTAGAGTAGGTAGTGCAGTTTCTTCTTATAATACAGCAGTTTGTACTCCAGTTATTCCTTGTGCATCAGCTATCTTAAACCAGCCAACAAGTATGACAGCCGTTACCAATGTTCAAGTTACAACGGTTTCTATTACTTGGGATGACAATGCAAGTGGAGAAACGGGTTATAAAATTTATAGAAGCAACATACAAGGTTTTGTACCTGTTTTGAGTAGTCCGTATGCTACTGTGGCAGTACAAAATGCAACAGGTTATGCTGATAATGTAGTGGTTGCCAATACAACTTATTATTATATTGCGGTTCCTTATTGTGGTACAACAAATGGTGACCCTTCTGACGAAGTACAGATTATTTTAGGGCTTGCTACAGCAACAGAATTTACGGCAGTCACAAGACCTAATGAATTTGTGATTGATTTGCAATGGATGTCTAATGTTTCTAATACAAATAGAGAAGCAAGTTATGAAGTAGAACGCTCAATAGACTCTGCTACTCCTAATTGGCAATTATTTAAGGTAGTAACAATCCCTATGGATACAAATGTTACTCCTGGTTCTGCAGGAGCAGTAAGACAGCGTTATAGAACTTCTGATAATGGTAGTGTGGTAGGACTTCCTTTTTTACCTGATACCAAATATTGTTATAGAGTCCGCTCTAAAAAGCCAATAGCAGGCACAGATATATTTTCTGAGTATAGTGTTTCTGCTTGTGCTAGCACACCAGCAATTGATGCACCAACAGAACTAGTTACGTTAGCAGAAGTAATAGAAGACTATGATTATATTGTTCCTGTTGCTCCAGACTTAGGAACTACACCCAAAATTGTGCTTGCGTGGAAAGATAACTCTATCTTTGAAACGAAATATATCATAGAAAGAAAAAGAGGAGATATCACCTCACCAGTACAAGTATTTAAAGTAATAGATTCTGTAACTACTATTTTAGGGCAAAAAGCAGGAATTAGATACAAAGATAATTACTTAGAAATTACACCAAAAAAGAAGGGACTTGTACCAGGTGCTAAATATTGCTACCGTGTACGTGCCAAAATTGCGGGTGGCTCTTTGTCTAATTATAGTAATGAATCTTGTGTTAATGCTTATGATGTTTCTACAAGTGTAGATATTAAACTTTCTAATGCAGTAAAACTTTATCCAAATCCTGCAAGCAAAAACTTTATGATAAGTTTTGAAGGCGTTAATATTCGTGCTAATAAAGCAGAAATTATCAATGTAATGGGACAAAAAGTAGCAGAACAAAATATCTCTTCTACTACAACTGAAATGTCCTTACAAAACCTAAAATCAGGTTTGTACTATGTGCGTATCCAGTCTGATAAAGGTACAATAGTGAAAAAATTGATAGTTGAAAACTAAATAATTGTGAATTGTGAATTTAATACTCATTTACAGATAAAATTTCATAAAAAATCCCTCAAAGTTCAAACTTTGAGGGATTTTTTATGTTTTATCCTCAAAAAATGTTATTTTTGTTTTAAATGTTGTTCTAAGTAATTATAAATTTTTAATTATGAATTATGAATGAATACAAAGACATTTAATACTTACTCGCAATCACCGCAAAATACGCCCATCTACCAATATAACAGAATGAAAATCAGCTTAATCATTATTTTATTATTACTTTTTGCTACTAACGCTAATGCGCAAATAGAAGGAATGACCCAACGCCCTTTTGGCAAAAACAGAGTACAATACAAAGATTTTGAATGGAAAATGAAAAGTTCTGATAATTTTGAAGTATATTATTATGATTATGGCAATTTTATCTCTGATTATGCCATTCTTTTTGCTGAAAATGAATTTCCAAAACTTTGTGAAACACTAGGACACACACCAGAAGGCAAAACTAGGCTGTTTTTGTATAATTCTTTAGGAGATTTGCAACAAAGCAACATAGGACTTGTAGGAGAGGAAAAAACCATAGGTGGACAAACGGCATTCATAAAGCCAATCATTGAAATTCCATTTACGGGAAGCCTCAATGACTTCAAAAAAGAATTAAAATATGGCATTATTCAAACTTTTTTGACTGAAATGATGTATGGCGGAAGTATCAAAGAAATTCTGCAAAGTTCTGCTCTTAGTACCGTTCCAGAGTGGTTTTTATCTGGAATAGCCGCCCATCTTTCTGAAGGTTGGAGTAGCGAAATGGACGACTATATGCGTAGTGCCATAGACAACCGCAAGCTAAAACGTCCTCACCGTTTGCGTGATAGAGAAGCTCGTATGGTGGGGCATTCTATCTGGAATTTTATTGTACTAAAATATGGTGAACAAAATATTTCTAATATATTAAACCTTACAAGAGTTATTAAAAGTGAAACAAGTAGTATTTCTAGTACATTGGGCATTGATTTTGATAATTTTTTGATAGAATGGAAAAAATTTTATAAAGAACAAGCAACAAAAGCAGACAAAAACTATACGAAAGCCACTTGGGACAAGAAATTGCGTAAATTTAATGCCAAAGGACGTATTTTTAATGAACTCAAAATTGACCCAACAGGCAAATATGTTGCCTACTCTGAAAACGTCAAAGGGCGTACTCGTGTAATTGTCAAAAATCTCAAAAATAATAAGAAAAAAGTCGTTTTACGTGCTAATTTTCAACTAAATACACAACGTATCAACACAGAATTACCACTTTTGGCGTGGTCTGATGATGAGCAATTAGCTATTTGCTACAAGCGAAAAGGCAACTCTTATTTTAGGATTTTCAAGATGATAGGTGAGAAAAAACCTCGTAAAAAGTTCGTGTATAAGCAAGATAGAGAGTTTTTTAATGTGGTTACAGGTTTTGATTTTTCTGCTGATGGTTCACATTTATTGATTAGTAGCGACAGGCAAGGTGGCGTGGAGGTGCGTGCAGGGAAAAATGATTTGTCTATTTACCGTTTGGAAGACCAAAATAACGAAAATATTACAGATGATTTATATGACGACACAGCCCCTATTTTTGTAGGGAAAAGTAATAATATTGTTCTATTCTCTTCCAACCGTATTTCTGATACGCTAAAACTTAAAAATAAAGGAGATTTTAGTAAGATAAATGACGAATATAGTTTGTATTTGTATAATCCAAATGTTTCAAAAATAGCGGTTACACGCCTTACACGTACAAGCGCACATCACTCGCAACCGTTTATGGCGGATAGCTCAACTGTGTTCTTTTTGAGTGATGAAAATGGTATCAATAATTTGCAAAAACTTGATTTAAATCCAAATAAAGGTAATCCAAGTGATAGTTTGAATACTGTTCTTAATAATTTTAATAATACAAATAATGATTATAAAATAGAAAATATTACGAGTTTTAAGCAAGACATTCGTAGTTTTTCTATCAATACAACTACCAAAGATTTTGTTTTTCGTATGCTTGCAGGCAGAAGAGAAATCATTGCTTTGAAACGTAATTTTGATGTTTCTCCAAAAGAAAAAACACCTATTACAACACGTATAGAGCTTTTGCAGGCACGAGGAGAAAGGCTTGCAGTAAAACAAGAAATCAAAAAAATAGAGAAAAATACAGAAAAAATCAATGAAAAAAATGATACTATTCCTGCTAAACCTTATAATCCAACTATAATTGATACTGATGATTATCAATTTGACCCTAAAATCTTAGCGGAATTTAAGGCAAAACCAGCACAATTTCTGAAAAATAATAACCAAAATCAGCCTTTCAAACGTGTAGATATTCGTGGAGCGTATCCTTATGAACCTCGTTTTACAGCAGACCAAAGTGTTACAACACTTATAAATGACCCTTTGCGAGGTTTTGGCGCATTGGCAGAGATAAATTTGAGTGATTTACTAGAAAATCATAGAATAAAAGCAGGTATTTTGGGCATTTTAGATTTTAAAAGTAGTAATTATTATCTTCAATATAATTATGTAGCTGAAAAAATTGATTTATCACTGCGTTATGACCGTAAAAGTTTGGGCGTAAATTTCAATACGGTACAATCTCAACGCTATGCCTCTAATAAATTTTCTGCAACTGCTGCCCTGCCGTTTACAAATGCAATGCGTTTGTCTGCAACTGGTGGTTATATGGATAGTCGTTTTGTGGATATAAATTTGATAGCTTCCGCAGGCGTTGCACCTTTGAGTGCGCCTACTGTGGTGAGGCAATATTTGCATACCAAAGTAGAATATATGTACGATAATACTACAAATTCTGGCTTAAATATGATGTCTGGAACTCGTATGAGGGTTTTTTATGAATATAATGTAAGCCTAAAACTCAAAGAAAGTTTTAGTAATTTGTTTGTAGATATTCGTAATTATCAGCCTATCAACAAAGATATTATTTTTGCTACTCGTTTTGCGTTTGGTGCTTTTGGTGGTGCAAAACCCAAAACTTATATGCTTGGAGGTATGGATAACTGGGTTGGTGGGCAAAAAGATGGCGGTGGAGGCAAAATAGACCCTCTAGAAACTGCCCCAAACGTAGATAATAGTGATTTGCTTTTTAATGAATTTGCCACTACGTTGCGTGGCTACAATTACAATAAATTGGCAGGTAAAAACTTTTTTGTTATCAATGCAGAGATACGTTTTCCTATTGTGAAGTACCTTCTTAAAAATTCTATTTCTTCTAATTTTTTCAAAAACCTTCAAATAACTGCTTTTGCTGATGCTGGAACGGCTTGGAGTAAAGGGTATTTCTGGGATAAAGAAAATAATCTTAATACGAAAAGTGTCGTTAATCCACCATTTTTTGTAACAGTTCAGAACTATAAAAGCCCTATTTTGATGAGTGTAGGTACTGGAATACGTAC
>JANYGM010000383.1 GCA_025362415.1 bacterium | reverse complement strand
TTACTTTTCCGTTATCAACTTGGTCTTTGTGTGCTGCAAATTGAGAGAAAGTAATTTTAACTTTCACGCCAATAGTTTCCCATTGTTTTTTGACATATTCCGCAATGTCTTTATCACTTGTATAAGTGCTAAGTGTCAATTCTGGTACACCTTTTCCATTAGGAAAACCTGCTTCTTTCAACAATTCACGAGCTTTTTCTACATTATAAGTGTATCCTTTCACACGAGCAGTATCATAAGAAGGCAATGCTTTTGGCGTAAAACCAGAGATACCTGGCGTTCCTAGTCCGTTGCGCAAAGACGCTACCATTTCTTCACGGTTGATAGCATAGCTAAGAGCTTGTCTGAACTTTTTGTTAAGGAAAGGGTGATTTTTGTCTTTGCTATAATTATCTGGATTAAGTTGAAAACCAATATATTCAGTATTCATATAATCAATTTTATCAATATTGAACTTGGTTTTGTATTCATCTTTTACACGTCCTTTGTTGTCAAGCACTTGTTTAGCATTTTCTGGAAGACCAGTAATAAAATCAAGTTTACCTGCTTCAAATTCTCTAAATGCTTGTACGCCATCTTCAATAAATCTCACTTCAACGGCATCAATAAGTGGCAACTGACGACCTTCGTGGTCTTTTTTCCAATAACGCTCATTTTTAACCATCACTAAACTTTGTCCTTCTGCCCAAGTCTTGATTTTGAAAGCACCAGTACCAACTGGGTGCGTTCTAAATCCTTCTTTTTTGTATTTGTCAATGGCTTCTTTTGGCACTACAAACGCATAAGGTGTTGTAAGAATTTCTAAGAAAGGCAAAAACTTTCTACGCAACTTGATACGTAATGTATGTGAGTCCATAGCCACAAAAGCGGAATCAGACACAGAACCATCAGGATTTAGGAGTATATTTGGTCTGAAAATCCAAGAACCCGTACTTGCTGTTTCCGAAGCAAGAATACGTTTAAAACTATACACAAAGTCGTTGGCATTGATTTCTCTGCCTTTTCCACCTGTAAAACAGTCATCATCTTGAAAATTAACACCTTTTCTAATTTTGAAAGTGTAGGTCAGTTCATCTTTGGACTCTTCATAAGTTTCTGCAAGAGCAGGTTTTGGGTGAAGATTTTCATCAAGTTCCATTAAGCCATTAAAAATTTGGCTCGTTGCCCACACGCTCGCTCTGTCGCCTGCGTTGGCTGGGTCAAGAGATTTTAGCCCGCCTGTTTGGTTATAACGGAATATTTTTTTTTCTCCTTCAGCAGTTTTGCCGTTTTCTGTTGGAGTGCAAGCAGCAAGCAAAACAGCTGCACTTGCGCCCATAAGGAAGCGTTTAATCATAGTATTAGGTAGGATAAGAGGTTATTTTATCTGGTTTTAGTATTATAGCACGTAAAGATAAGAGATAATTATCAATTTCAAACCAAAAACTTAATTTTTTTTGATTTGATAAGAATTTTAAACCTGATTTTAAACAACAAAAAGCCTTTCCAAATTTTGGAAAGACTTATTTTATTATTTAAAAACTAAAAAATTTATTCTTCTGTTGGTTCTGGCTCTTCTTTTGCATCATCTCCAAGTTCTGCTGCATCAATTTCTTTTATAGCAATATCACCACTTTTAATTTTAGCCACAAGTGTAGCCTCAATATCTGCAGTAAGTTCTGGATTTTGTTCCAAAGCAGTACGTAATTTCTCTTTTCCAACAGCAATTTTGACATCTTTGAAATAATAACTTGTACCAGATTTGGTGATTACTTCTAATTCAACGCCTAACTCCAAAATCTCCCCAAAACGAGAAATTCCTTTTCCGTATAAAATTTCAAATTCAACCACTTTGAATGGTGGCGCAACTTTGTTTTTAACCACTTTTACACGGGTACGGTTACCAATAATATCCTCTCCATCTTTTAATTGTCCTGCTGCACCGCCAATTCTACGAATATCTAAACGCACAGACGCATAATATTTCAAAGCATTTCCACCTGTTGTTGTTTCTGGGCTACCAAACATTACGCCAATTTTATCACGCAACTGGTTGATAAATATACAACTACAATTAGTTTTGCTGATAGAACCTGTCAATTTTCTTAGTGCTTGCGACATCAAACGGGCGTGAAGTCCCATTTTGCTATCACCCATTTCTCCTTCAATTTCTGCGCGTGGCACAAGAGCCGCCACAGAGTCAATAACCACCAAATCAATAGCACCAGAACGGATAAGGTTATCCGCAATTTCTAAGGCTTGCTCACCATTATCAGGTTGTGAGAGGATAATCCTAGACGTATCAATGCCCAAAGCCTGCGCATAAGCACTATCAAAAGCGTGTTCTGCATCTATAAAAGCAACAAAACCACCTAATTTTTGTGCCTGCACCATACAATGAATAGCAAGCGTTGTTTTACCTGATGATTCTGGACCATAAATCTCTATCACACGCCCACGAGGGATACCACCCACCCCAAGCGCAAGGTCAAGAGAAAGAGAGCCAGTAGGGATTACTTCAATGTCCATTACTCTTTTGTCGCTCATCATCATTACAGAGCCTTTTCCAAATTCTTTATCAAGTTTTGCCATTGTAGTAAGCAATGCCTTGCGTTTGTCGTCTGCACCGTTAGGTAATTCTTGTTCTTCTTTTTTCTCTTTCTTAGCCATTTTGGTAGGTTTGTTTATTGAGATTTGTTAAGATTTATTATATTTTGTTTTTCTGATGATGCAAATATACGTTAGCTACTCCGTAAGATTTTTGAGGAGAAGAAAAATATTTTTAGATTTTATTTTTGCTCCCAAGATTTCAGACTTTGTAATACATTTTGTATCATTTTATCTTTTCCTTGTATGATTGTATCTTCTCCTTCATAATAGATTCTAACCCATTTGAATAACTCAAAATATTCATCTTTCCAGATTCTTTTTGGGAATTGCTCCTGAACGTATTCCGAGTTTATCAATGCAGCCAATTTATCAGCAGAAGATAAATATAACTCAAAGGCATTAAGTTCTTTGGTGCGGTCAGTATTTTTTATTTTAGCATATTCATCAACAAGCATTTTATAGTTAATACGGTTTTTGCGCATTTCATTTTCTAAATTGATTAAATTCATTTGTGCCTGAATATTTTGCGCACGCTTTACACCACCCAAATTATTCCAAGCAACATATAACGCAAAAATTGCAATAATAATGGTAATAATTTGTAATATTAGACCTATCCAAGAAGGTGAACCTGCAAGTTGTATAGTACAATCTCTAAAATATTGAAACATTATTTAGATGCTTTGAATAAGTTTTACTAATATTTTTCTTGCTTCAATGGCTCTCTGTTCTCCTATTTTTCCAACTGTATCTAATCTGTTTAGAAGTACATTCAAAAATAATGTATTGATATGCTGATAAAACTCTTTTTTTGTTCTTAAGTCTGTGATGCTTTCAGCAGATTTTTCTATTTCATTTTTTAGATTTATTTCGCTTTCTGCAAAAATAATTCTATCAATCTCGTTAGTAGCTTTTGTAAATTGTTCCGAATTTAGTAACATAGTTGTATTTTTTATTTACTAATAATTGTTTCTACTACAAATGTAGCAAAAGTAAGTCCGCATTCCAAATAAAAATCACAATAATATGATTGCCACAGATGCACAGATGAATACAACTTGTATTTCATCTGTGCATCTGTGGCAACTAAATCAAAAATATTTTTTTATTGATGTTTGATAGCCACAATAATAGGCAGGATATTGCCAAATTGCGTATTGGTTTTAAAACTTATGGGTTGCATATTTGCGTGATTATCTGTGTATTCTATAAGTTTTGTGGGAATAAGTTGTGCGCCCAAGACCTTTTTCAAAGACACGCCCAAATCACCTTCAAATGCTTTCAAACCTTCTAAAATAGAAGACAAATGCAGTTTTTGACGTGAATAAAGCACACAATAATACTCTGTTCCTTTTAGCTTTTGGTTGATATTATCAAATTCTATGTAATGGTTTTCACTTGGAAGGGCAATTTTATTGTTTTTATAAGCTAAAAATGGACTTATTTCGTTGTTATAAGGGAAAATAACGGTTGTTTTCTTATTTTCATCAATAGAAAAAATATAAATATAGGCAGGTTGCGGATTTGACAAATACAACCTAAAAAGCGTACCAGAACGCAACGGCTTTTGCACCTCATAATTACCTCCACAAGTAGCATTTTCAGCGTTAATAGCATTATTAACGGTATCTTTGGGGCTTTTCAGTTTGATTTCTAAAGGTATTCCTGCCGACAACATAAAAGAAATTTCACCTGCTAACACATCATTATTTTCTTGTATAATAAACTCATAAGCCTCCATACAAATACTATTAAAATCTTCGTATTTAATCCAAATAAAGCCTTTATTTGCCCATTTTGTCCCCCAACTATTCATTACCTCAAATGCCCCAATATCATCATTGTAGCCTATTACGGTAAGGGCGTGTCCTCTTTCGTCATTATTTTTGTCTTTTTGAGATGGTTTCCAGATAGAATCTTTTGTTGTTACGAAAGAGTTAAAAAGCCCTCTAATTCCTACTAAAACGGGTTTTT
>JANYGM010000367.1 GCA_025362415.1 bacterium | reverse complement strand
AAAAGTAGAAAAGAGTTGTACAAACAAATATATAAAGTCACCTATATTGCAAACATAAATAAAATGATTGATGAAACAAGATATATCGATATGTTACAAAAATTAAATATGGAGGGATTTAAAACGTATCATGTTGATGATTTTGATAAATTAACATTGCATCTTCAAAGTATCGGACTAAATGATTCTTTTAATGTTAGTATTTTAATTCATCTCAGGGATACAAATTACAAAAAACTATCATCAAGAAAGCTACTACAAAGGTTTTGAACTCTCTTTGTCGGTACTTAATGCAGTTGGGGCAGATGTGAGAATCAAAGCAAGAAGACATAAATAAGTACGAAGTGTGAAGTACGAAGTACGAAATATTTTAAAGACAAATAACACAATTTCTAATAATCCAAACAAATGAAACATTTATTTTTTTCACTTTTTATGTTAATGTGCCTTACACACGCACAAGCACAAGAAAAAAGTACAACGCAAAACTCGTTTACATTAGAGCAATGCCTTGATTATGCCTATAAAAATGCCACGACTATCCGCAAGGCAGAACTTGAAACGCAAAGTGCAGCAGCTCGTGTAAAAGATGTGATAAGCATAGGACTTCCACAAGTCAATGCTAATATTCAATTTATTGACAACTACAAAATCCAAACGAGTTTTCTTCCTGCTAAGTTTTTTAACCCAAATGCACCAGATGGCTCGCCACCAGTAGGCGTGAAGTTTGGTACAACTTATCTAGGAAATGCCACTTTACAAGTTAGTCAGTTGCTTTTTAATGGTTCTTATATTGTGGGTTTGCAAGCAGCTAATACTTACAAACAACTTGCTGCAAAAAGCCTAGAAGCAAGTAAAATCACTATTACAGAAAATGTTACCAAAGCATATTTATTGCTTATTGTGAATAAAGAACGTATAAAATTATTAGACAACAATATTGCTCGTGTGGATTCTTTTTTTTCTGATACAAAAAAACTGCAAAAACAAGGTTTTGTAGAACAATTAGACTTAGACAGACTAGAAGTTTCTTTGAATAATATCAAATCAGAAAAAACAAAAATAGAAGGAATTATACAGCTTTCTAATGAAATATTGAAGTTTCAAATGGGAATGCCTGCAGATAATACGCTTGATGTTCAGGGAGATATTACAAGTTATCAACTTACTAATACTGAAGCTACTTCTGAAAAAGCAGATTACAAAAACCGCATTGAATATTCTTTATTAGAAACTAACAACAAACTCTTATCATTAGATTTGAAAAATAAGCGTTGGGCTTATTTGCCAACTTTGTCTGCTTTTTTGCAAACAGGTTTTAATACTGGAGTAAATGACTTTCAACAATGGGGAGATTTTAAGAATAATTGGTTTAATTTTGGACTTTTTGGGATAAGGTTAGATGTACCTATTTTTGATGGTTTGCAAAAGAAATACAAAATTCAACAAAGTAAAATAGAACTTCTTAAACTAGATGAAGATAAGAAAAGTCTAGAACTCGCTATCAATTTCCAAACTAATCAAGCTAAAATAACACTTGCAAACGCACAAGCATCTCTGGAAATTCAGAAGAGAAATCAAACACTTGCTGCGGAAGTTTTGAGGATAACAAAAATTAAATTTAAACAAGGCGTTGGCTCTAATATAGAAATCACCAATGCGGAAGCTGCCGCAAAAGATGCAGAAACAAACTATTACAATGCTTTGTATGATGCACTCATTGCTAAGGTGGATTTGGATAAGGCTCTTGGGAAATTAGGTAAGAAATAAAAAGCCACTAAAGTAGCCCCTAAATCCCCAAAGGGGACTTTTAATACAACAGCAAACAGAAACATCAATCTCAAATAATAAATAACAAACATTTTTTATGAAAAATATATCTTTTTTAATACTTGTTGCTTTGCTTGCTACAGCTTGTGGTAAAGGCGCAGGTGATGACAAAAAAGCACAGTTAGACGCTTTAAGAAAACAACAAAAAGAACTTAACTTACAAATTGTTAAGTTAGAAAAAGAAACAGGACAAGATGCCGCTTCTAATGCTAAGGTCAAACTTGTAGCAGTAGAAGATGTAAAAGGAGGAGATTTTAAACACTTTATAGAAATTCAAGGTAAAATTGATTCTAAAAAGAATGTTAATATCTCGGCACAAATGCCTGGCGTGGTTACGGCGGTGTATGTGCGTGAGGGTGATTATGTAGGTGCAGGACAAGTAGTCGGAATGATTGATGCAGGCGTTATGAACCAACAACTGCAAGAGATGAGAGGAAGACTTTCATTAGCAACTACCTTTTATGACAGACAAAAAGCCCTTTGGGAACAAAAAGTGGGTACAGAAATACAGTATCTAACCGCTAAAAACAACAAAGAAAGCATAGAATTAAGTATGGCTACTTTGCAACAACAAATGAGTAAAACGGCTATTGTTTCTTCTATTTCTGGAACAGTTGAAAACGTCTATATGAAAGTTGGTGAAGCAGCTATGCCTGGTGCGCCTGGCATAAGAGTTGTCAATATGTCTGATGTGCGTGCTGTGGCTGATGTAGCTGAAAGATATGCGGGTTCTGTAAAGGTTGGAAGTGATGTAATTGTTTATCTTCCTGATACAAAACGTGAGCTAAAAGGGCGTGTGGTGTTTTTCAGTCAAGTAATTGACCCAATGACAAGGAGTTTTAAGGTGGAAGTTGCTATTCCTATTGATGCCTCTATTCGTCCTAATATGGTTACTATTGTAAAAATAGTTGATTATCAGGCTGGAAGTGCAATGACTGTCCCTATCAACATTGTTCAAAGTGATGAAAAACATAGTTTTGTTTTAGTAGCATCAGAAGAAAATGGTAAGAAAGTTGTCCGTAAAAAAATAGTGGAAGTAGGGCAGATATACAACCGTCTTGCAGAAATAAAAACAGGGCTTGCAGGCGGAGAAAAACTCATTACAGTAGGTTATCAAGACCTTAATGATGGAGATTTGGTTAAGTTTTAAAGCCCCCAGCCCCGAAGGGGAGCTAATACAATATTCCCTGTGTCGTCAGGTGTTTCCACCTGACGACAAATGCGCTTTTAGACTTTTCATTTTGGAAAAAATAATGATTTTTACGTTTTATTTTCTCCAAAAACTGGTATTTAAAAGCTCTATTTATTGTCCAATGGAAACATTGGACAACACAAAAAGTTTAATTAACTTGCCTTTAAAGCCCCCTTTGGGGGTTTGGGGGCTGATAACAATAAATCCAATACAAATATGTTAGATAAAGTAAAAGAGTTCTTTGTTTCCTCGTGGGCAATAGAAAACCGTACCGCAATCTATGTAATGACTATATTGCTTTGCATTACAGGCGTGTATTCGTACTTCAATCTTCCCAAAGAGAAGTTCCCTGATATTGTAGTGCCAACTATCTATGTCAGTACAATATATCCTGGTACTGCACCAAAGGATATGGAAAACCTTGTTACGAAGCCTATTGAAGAGAAAATTAAATCAATTAGTGGCATTAAGAAATATACTAGCAATTCTTTGCAGAATTTTTCTAATATCATCATTGAATTTAATACATCTGTCAATGTAGATGCTGCAAAACAGAAAATCAAAGATGCCGTTGATAAAGCGGCACAAGATTTGCCGAAAGATTTGCCTTCTCCTCCAAACGTACAAGAGATAAATTTCTCTGATTTTCCTATTCTTTTTGTCAATATCTCAGGAGATTATGACCTTTCTAAGCTGAAAGCATTTGCAGAAATAGCAGAAGAACGCATTGAAGCCCTCCCACAAATTACTCGGGTAGATATTGTAGGTGCAAGAAATAGAGAAATCCAAATCAATGTGGATAAATACAAAATGGAAGCCGCAAGTGTGAACTTTGGCAACATAGAACAAGCAGTTGCTGCAGAAAACCGCACTGTTCCTGGTGGTACTGTAACAATGGACGGAGTAAAACGCTCTATCAATATCTCTGGGGAGTTCAAAGATATGGAAACTATACGCAATATGGCTATTACTTCCGCTAACGGTGGCTCTGTTTATTTGAGAGATATTGCAGAAGTAAGAGATAATTTTGCAGATAAAGAAAGCTATGCTCGTCTTGATGGAAAGAATGTTGTAACATTAAACATCATTAAAAAAGCTGGGCAAAACCTTATACAAGCATCTGATGGCTGCAGAGCTATTGTGGAAACACTCAAAAAAGAAGGCAAATTCCCTAAGTCTTTGAATGTCGTTTTGACAGGTGACCAATCTAGAGAAACTCGTGTTACACTTCACGACCTTATCAATACTATCATTATTGGGTTTATTTTGGTGGTGATTATCTTGATGTTCTTTATGGGTGTTACCAATGCGTTCTTTGTTGCAATGTCTGTGCCTTTGTCGTGCTTTTTAGCATTTTTGATTATGCCGACTATTGGCTTTTCTTTGAATATGATTGTACTTTTTGCCTTTCTTTTGGCACTTGGTATTGTGGTTGATGATGCTATTGTCGTCATTGAGAACACCCATAGAATATATGATAATGGTAAAGTACCAATTAAGAAAGCGGCTAAGGAAGCGGCAGGTGAAGTTTTCTTGCCTGTACTCTCTGGAACGGCTACAACGCTTGCACCTTTCGTGCCTTTGGCTTTCTGGCCAGGAATTATTGGTAAGTTTATGTATTTTCTGCCTGTAACCCTGATTATTACACTTGTTGCGTCTTTGATTATTGCGTATGTGATAAATCCTGTGTTTGCAGTTGATTTTATGCAACCTCACATTGACGAGCATACACTCACACAAGAAGAAAAACGTAAGAACAGAAAAGCATTCTTTATTAAACTTACCTTATTTGCGGCAGTTGCTACTTTGTTTTATGCTTTGGGCATCTTTGGAATGGGTAATTTGACAGTATTTGTATTCTTACTTATAACGCTTAATCAGTTTGTTTTGTCAAAACTTGTAAGAAAATTCCAAGAGAAAGGTTGGCCTGCCGTACAAGATGTTTACAAAAAAATTATTACGTGGGTTTTAGGAGGATATAAGCCTGTGCTTTTCTTAGTTGGAACAATGTTTTTGTTAGTTTTTAGCTTTGTTTTGATAGGAATAGCTAAACCTAGAATAGATTTCTTTCCAAAAGCAGACCCTAACTTCGTCAATACGTTTATTACATTACCTATTGGCACAGACCAAGCCTATACAGATTCTTTGACAAGTATTGTAGAAAAAAGAGTAACAAATGTAATGCACAAAAACGGAAAGAAAAATCCATTAGTAGAAAGTATTATCTCTAATGTTACTATTGGTGCAAGTGCAGACCAAAATGATAGAAGCCCATCACCTAACAAAGGTAAAGTTTCTGTTGCTTTTGTAGAGTTTGGTAGAAGAAATGGCGTAAATACACGTCCTTATTTGGAAGAAGTACGTACTGCTTTGCAAGGAATACCTGGTATTGAGGTATCTGTTGACCAAGAATCTGGAGGACCTCCTGTTGGTGCGCCAATAGCAGTAGAAATTCAAGGAGATGATTTAGATGAACTTGTGGCGACGGGCAAGAAATTCAAAAAGTATGTTGATTCTTTAAATATTAAGGGTATTGAAGATTTGCGTTCAGACGTGCAAACGAATAGTCCACAGCTTTCTATCTTAATCAATAGAGAGAGAGCCAATAGAGAAGGGCTTTTTACGGCACAAATAGGTGCAGAGATGCGTACTGCAGTCTTTGGGAAAGAAGTTTCTAAGTATAAAGATGATAAAGATGACTATCCTATTCAATTACGTTATCAAAAAGACCAAAGAGATAACATTGCTGCGCTTTTGAACCATAAGATGACGTTTAGAGATATGAATAAAGGCGGCATTTTGCGTCAAGTTCCTGTGTCGGCGGTGGCTGATATGAAATATGATAACACTTTTGGAGGAATTAAACGTAAGAATGGAAAACGTATCATTACGTTATCTTCTGGAGTAATTACAGGTTTCAATGCTAATGAGATAGTGGGACAAATAACAGAAGCATTACCTATGTTTCAAAAGCCTGAAACAATAACTATTAAAATGGGTGGAGAACAAGAGCAGCAAAAAGAAACGGGAGCTTTCTTAGGTGGTGCGGGTCTTACTGCGCTTGGGCTAATTTTTATGATATTAGTTTTACAATTTAATTCATTTGGAAAACCAATTATCATTCTTAGTGAGATTTTATTTAGTGTTACAGGGGTATTATTAGGCATTGCCATATTTGGTATGAATATTTCTATTATTATGACAGGTATTGGAATAGTTGCACTTTCTGGTATAGTAGTAAGAAATGGTATTTTGATGGTAGAGTTTACTGATATGCTGATTGAGCAAGGTATGGACATCAAAGAGGCTATCATTGAGGCAGGACGAACTCGTATGACTCCTGTAATACTTACGGCTACGGCTACTATACTTGGTCTTGTGCCACTTGCGGTTGGTCTTAATATGGATTTTGTAACTTTGTTCACAGAATTAAATCCTCATATTTATTTTGGGGGAGATAGTGTAGCGTTTTGGGGTCCATTGTCTTGGACAATGATATTTGGTTTAGCATTTGCTACCTTCCTTACGTTGGTGCTTGTACCTGCAATGTACCTGCTCTATGCTCGTATGAAAGGATTAAAGCAAAAAACACCAATTATAGCAAGTAATGGCGTAGATATACCCATAAATACTAGCAATGGACATTCAAACGGAGTAAAAGTAGTTGATACTGAAACTAAAATAGTTGTTCCTACTTTATAACTTTTCCTAATCACAAAAAAACAGTCTATAACTGCAAAGTTATAGACTGTTTTTTGTTTATTTTGCTTGTTGCATAAAGGATTTTGTTTGTTGCGTGAAGGACTTTGCTTGTTGCGTGAAGAGTTTTGTTTGTTGCGTGAAGAGTTTTACTTGTTGTGTGAAGGATTTTGTTTGTTGTGTGAAGGATTTTGTTTGTTGTGTTAAGAGTTTTGTTTGTTACGTTAAGAGTTTTGTTTGTTGTGTTAAGAGTTTTGTTTGTTACGTTAAGAGTTTTGTTTATTGTGTTAAGAGTTTTGTTTGTTGTGTTAAAAGTTTTGTTTGTTGCGTTAAGAGTTTTGTTTAATAATTTACTCTTATTGTACTTCTTGTATGATTTTTTTCATATTTTTGCTCATAAAACTTGCAAATTCTCCTTTATCATTGACATAAATCAGATAAACATCTAAATTCAAAGCAGGATTATTAGTAATAATTTCTTTGGCTTTATCTAGTCCCACAACCATAAAAACTGTCGCTAATCCGTCTGCAGTTATTGCATTATTAGCTACTACAATATTTCAATCAAGTTTTTGAAGAATGGCAAATGGCTAATTCTGTACCCTAATGGTAGTGCTTTAAACGAAGTCTTACTTTAGAAAAATAGTTTTATAGAATAAAAATGGTTATCAAATTTTTGATAACCATTTTTATTTTCTAATTTTGAGCGTGATTTTGTATCAACTCACAACTCACAATTCACAACTCACAATTCACAACTCAACAAAATATGTTACAAATTAACTTTATCAGAGAAAATAAAGAAAAAACAATTTTAGGACTTCAAAAAAAGCATTTTCCAAATGCACAAGAAGTAGTAGAAAATATTTTAAATCTTGATATAAAACGCAGAGAGGCACAAAAACAACAAGATGATGCCTTGCAAGAAGCCAATACACTTGCCAAACAAATTGGTATTTTGATGAAAGAAGGCAAAAAAGAAGCAGCAGAAAATGCCAAAATAAATGCCAAAGAACTCAGCAACAAAGCGCAAGAATTTTCTAAGCAATTTGATGAAATAGAAGCAGAATATAATAAAATTCTTATCAAATTGCCTAATTTGCCTCATACAAGCGTACCTACTGGGCGCACGCCACAGGAAAATGAAACTATTTTTGAATTTGGAACAATACCAAATCTGCCTGAAAATGCTTTGCCACATTGGGATATTATCACCAAATATGATATTATTGATTTTGAATTGGGTAATAAGGTTACTGGTGCAGGTTTTCCATTTTATAAGGGGAAAGGCGCAAAATTGCAACGTGCTTTAATCAATTTTTTTCTTGATGAAGCAGAAAAAGCAGGTTATACAGAGATTCAACCGCCTATTCTTATCAATAGTGCCTCTGGTTTTGGTACTGGGCAACTCCCCGACAAAGATGGACAAATGTACCACGACAGCGCAGATGACCTATATTTGATACCAACAGCAGAAGTTCCTATAACAAATATGTTTAGAGATGTGATTGTTGATACCAAAGATTTGCCCCTCAAAAATGCAGGTTATACGCCTTGTTTTAGGCGTGAGGCAGGAAGTTGGGGCGCAGATGTGCGTGGACTTAACCGTTTGCATCAGTTTGATAAAATTGAGATTGTGCAGATAGCCCACCCAGACAAATCTTACGAGATTTTGGAACAAATGCGTCTTTATGTGCAAAGTATTTTAGAGAAATTAGAACTCCCGTATAGGGTTTTGCGCCTTTGTGGTGGTGATATGAGCTTTACATCTGCGCTTACGTATGATTTGGAAGTGTATTCTGCAGCACAAAAACGCTGGTTAGAAGTGAGTTCTGTGAGTAATTTTGAAACTTATCAGGCAAATAGACTGAAATTGCGTTTTAGAGGTGATGACAAGAAAACACAATTATTGCACACACTTAACGGTAGTGCACTTGCCCTTCCACGTATTGTAGCGGCACTTTTGGAAAATAATCAAACAGAAAATGGCATCAATATTCCAAAAATATTGCAACCTTACACCAAATTTGAGACAATTAAAAATTAAAAATTACGAATTACGAATTTTTGCATATGACTTCACGAATAGCCTCTAACTTTCGTGAAGTTACAAATCTGTTAAAAACTTTATTTTAGTTATTTAAAAATAAAGTTGTATATTTGCGTTTGAAAATTCACAATTAGGATATGGTTGCGTAGTTCAATGGATAGAATAGAAGTTTCCTAAACTTTAGATGTGGGTTCAATTCCCGCCGTGACTACTAAAAGTGCTTTTAAATAGGATTTAAAAGCACTTTTATCTTAAATACTGCGTTTAATAGTTAATAAAAATTGTAAGATTACTTAATATTACCTAATCATTTCATTATGAAAGAACACACCTATAAAATAAATTTTTTATTATTGCTTTTTGTTTTTCTAAATATTGCCACAATAACAAAATTACAAGCACAAGAAGACAAAAAATTAGAAAAAGAATGGAAAGCAAAACGTGATGCTTATGCGCCACTTGATTTTAAGAAACTTATTTATGACAAAAACGCTACAAAAATTCTTGTAGATAAAAAAGCATCAGAGTTAGAAGATAATAAAAAAGCTATTCTTGCAAAAGATGACGAAATAGCACAATTAAAAGCACAAAAGAAAAAACTTTTGAAAGCAAATGAAGAAGTTGATGCCTCACCAAAAAGTTCAAAAGGTATTATTTTTAAAGTCCAAATTGGAGCTTATAAAAACATTGAAATTCCTGCTGCTTTCTTAAAAGAAACACAATTAGAAACAGAAAAAGATGGGAAAAATGTCAAACGCTACACTTTAGGGCAATTTAAAGATTATTGGGCAGCCGACAAATTTAAGAAATTACTTTGGGCGCAAGGTATGAAAGATGCTTGGATTGTAGCCTACAAAGATGGCAAAAGAATAGGCATTAAAGAAGCATTAGAAGGAATAGTTTAGTGATGCTTTGATGTGTGATATATGATGTATGATATATTTTTTGATAAAATAACTACAAAATCTTTAGCTGTTGTTTAGCCATTGTTTGTGTCTTCACAAACAACAAATAACTACAAAATATAAATTATCTATTAAAATAAATTACTAATGAATGTATCTTTAAAAATTATTTGTTTAAGTGCTTTTATTGGGCTTTGGGCTACAAATATGCACGCACAAAAACTTAGTAAGGAAGAGAAAGCAATAGAAAAAGAATATGCTACAAAACTCAAGGAGCTTACCCCACTGCAATTCAAAGAATTAGTAGAAAAACATCAGCAACTACTTCAAAAAGTAAAAGTCATTGATGCACAAATACAAGAAGTACGGCTTGGAATAACTGCAAAAGATGACGAAATAACAACACTCAGAGCCGCAAATGAGAAACTAGAACACGAAAGAGTAGCCCACGAAGCAACAATAATAGAAAAGCCAGCACCAAAAAATAATGTTAGCACAAATGCTGCATTTAGTGCTGTCATAGGTACTGGAGCAGACAAACAAATACTTGCACAATTTGAAAGCAGGCAACAAGCAGAAGAATTTAAAGCAAATTTGCAAAAAATTGGAATGACTGGCGTAAGTATTGTAGCAGGGAAAAATAAATAGTTATAATAAAACTTTATTACATTTTTATGAAAAAAATATTAATTCTTATTTGTGTTTTGGTAAGTTTCAAGGCACTTGCACAAGATGACAAAGCCCTTATAAAAGAGTGGAAAGCCAAACAAAAGGAAATGAAACCGTTGGATTTCAAAAAATTAGTAGATGAAAAAGCCGCACTAGAAAAACGTGATGCCACCATCTCTACAGAATTAGATGAAACTCGTAATCACGTAGCTGCTAAAGATGCAGAACTCAACGCTTTACGCAATGAAAACAAGAAATTGGAAGCATCAAAAAACAGAAATGCCCCTGTCGCAGGAGCAAATGTAGGCACTATTTATAAAGTACAAGTTGGTGCTTACAAAGATGTTGATATTGAAGGCGCAGGCGGAAATTTCAATGCAGAAAATAATGATGGTATCAAACGCTATACATTGGGCAATTTCAAAGACGTAGAACAAGCAAAGAAATTTAGAGGATATGTCAATAAATTAGGCGTTCAAGATGCTTTTATTGTAGAATATGTAGAAGGTGTTAGAAAAGGAAAAATAGAGTAATTTTTGAAGTACAAAGTTTGAGGTACGAAATACAAAAACCAAAAGAAGTGCATTTTTAGCATTTCCTTTGGTTTTTGTATTTTGTAATTGATGTTGCGGAAGAGTTAAAACTAAATTATGTAGTTTGCAGTATAAATTGGGAAAAGCAAAATAAATTAAAATTATTTTATCAAAAAGATTGTTTCTTTATTTTTTATAATTATTTTGCACTTGATGTTTCATCAATAACAATTAAACCAATCATTTTTATGGATTTTCAAAAGTATTTAGACCAATTGTACTCGCTATTGACTACGTACGCACCCAAAATTGTGGGCGCAACCCTTGCGTGGATTGTCGGAATTTGGATAGTTCACCGTCTTTCTGATTTACTTCAGAAATCTCTTGTTAAGTCAAATTTTGACCTTTCTATCAGTCGTTTTCTTATCAATTTAATTTCTATTGGTTTGAGAATTTTGCTTCTTTTCAGTATTGCGGGCATTTTGGGCATTGAAACAACATCTTTTATTGCGGTTTTGGGTGCTATGGGCTTGGCAGTTGGTTTGGCTTTACAGGGAAGTTTGTCAAACTTTGCAGGAAGTGTACTAATTTTGTTTTTCAAACCTTATAAAGTAGGTGATATTATTACTTCTCAAGGCTTTACGGGAACAGTACGAGAAATTCAGACTTTTAATACTGTTCTGGAAACGCCTGATAATCAAATAATTATTCTTCCAAATGGTAGTGTTGCCAATGGTGCTATGGTGAATTTGAGCGGAAATCCTACTCGTAGGGTGGACTTTAAATTTAAGGTTTCTTCTAAGAATGATAGTAAAAAAGTGAGAGATATTGTCTTGGTGGTTGCTGGTGCAGAACCACTATTCTTGAAAGACCCTGCTTGTAATGCAGTTGTGAGTGGTTTTGAAGATAATGCCTATTACGTAACGCTTATGTGTTGGATGACTTCTGCGGATTTTGTAGCGTCTTATTGGGATGTTTTAGCAAATATTAACGACCAAGTGCAAGCAAGTTTTATTAAAGAAAATATTGCTGCACCATCACAAGATAGACAAGTTTATCTGCATAATGAAAAATAAATGCTTATCAAAAATTAGCAAAAATTAGTAAAAAAGCCTTTCCTATATTAGAAAAGGCTTTTTTGTTTTACTTAATCACAGCGTCCCAAAGCACTTCTGCTAAATGTAAAGCCATTTTATTTGTGCCATCTTTGATTTGATGCCTGCAACTCGTCCCAGATGCCACAATAATTGTATCTTCTGCTTGTTTTCGTACCGCAGGAAATAAAATAAGTTCTCCTACTTGCATAGAAACGTCATAATGCTCACTTTCATAGCCAAATGCGCCTGCCATTCCACAACAACCAGATGCAATTACGTGCATTTCATAGTTTTTGGGCAATGAAAGCACTTTTTTGGTGAAAGTCAAGCTAGAAAGTGCCTTTTGATAACAATGTCCGTGTAGTTTGAGGAGCTTTTTTTCTGTATGAAATTGCGCTGCGCTGATATTTCCTGCATCTATTTCATTTGCCAAAAACTCATCTAACAAAAACGCATTTTTAGCTATTTTTTCAGCATCAGGGCGTATATTTTTGTCCACCAAATCCAGGTATTCATCTCTAAAACTAAGAATACCAGATGGCTCAATACCTATCAAAGGCGTTGTATCTGTTATGAAATTTTTGAAGATATTTACATTATTATTTGCTATTTTTTTAGCCTCTTTCAAAAGTCCTTTTGATAAGTAAGTACGCCCACTTTCTTTTACTTCTATGGGCATAATCACCACATAACCAAGTGTTTGCAGAAGTTTGATAGTTTTAATTCCTATTTCTGTATCATTATAATTTGTAAATTCATCACAAAAAAGATAAACAACTTTAATACCACCCCTAGCCCCTCCTTCAAAGGAGGGGGACAAACTACTCCCCTCCTTCCCAAGGAGGGGCTGGGGGTGGTTTTTAGTGTACCAATCTTTTAGCGTAGTTTTATAAAGTGTTGGAAGACTGCGTTTTGGTGCAAAACCAGCAATTTTTTTGAAAATTTTTGAGGTAAAATTATTAGTTACAAAAAAATTATACACACTAGGCAAAAGTGCTGCTAATTTGTTTGCTTTACTGAAATTAGCTATCAATTTGGTACGAAAAGGCACACCATTTGCCTCATAGTAATGCGCCAAAAATTCTGCTTTCATCTTGCCCATATCCACATTTGAAGGACATTCGGACTTGCAACCCTTGCACGACAAACACAAATCCATTACCTCTTTAATTTCCTCACTATCAAAAGGATTTTTTTTGTCTGAATTGGTCAAAATTTCTCTCAAAATATTTGCTCTGGCACGAGTAGTATCTTTTTCGTTGCGTGTAGCCATATAACTCGGACACATCACGCCACCTGTAACCTCCGTTTTGCGACAATCACCAGAACCATTACATTTTTCTGCAAGACGCAAAATACCCTTCTGCTTATCAAAATCAAAGAAAGTAGTAATTTGTGGCTCTGGGTGATTGACACGATAGCGCAGACTTTCGTCCATTGGTGGCGTATCTACAATTTTATTAGGATTAAAAATTCCATTTTCATCAAAAACCTGCTTAATTGCCTTAAAATTGGTATAATTCACTTCCCCAACCATCAATTTGATGAACTCACCACGCAAACGCCCATCTCCGTGTTCCCCTGAAAGTGAGCCTTTGTACTTTTTAACAAGTTTTGCAGTATCTTCTGCCACTTTCCTAAAAAGGGTGTGTCCTTCTTGCGTTTTGAGGTTTAAGATTGGTCGCAAATGTAGCTCACCTGTGCCTGCGTGAGCATAATGCACGCTATACAAGCCATATTTTTGCAAAATCAAATTAAATTCTCTGATATATTCTGGCAAATCCTGCACATCAACTGCTGTATCTTCCACCACACAAACAGGCTTTGCATCACCTGCAAGGTTAGAAAGAAGACCCAAACCCGCATTGCGCAACGCCCAAACTTTGGCAATATTTTCTGCATCAACAATAGGAAAATGATGCCCCAAATGAGCGTTTTCAAGCTCCAAAATCATTTTTTCAGCCTTATGATAAACTTCTTCTTTGGTATTTGCAAAAAGTTCTACTGCTAAAATAGCCTTTGGCTCACCCAAAACAAAGAAACGGTTTTGTTGTTGCGCTAAATTTTCTTTGGTACATTCCAAAATATAGTGGTCAATAAGTTCGGAAGCAGATGGATTTTGGCTTACAGCAACCAAATTGGCACGCAAAGCCTCATCAATGCTGTTGCAATGCACGCAAACAAGCACTTTATTTTTTGGCGGAAGAGGAGAAAGATTAAGTTTTAGTTCAGTAATAAGCGTTAGTGTGCCTTCTGACCCACAAATCAAATTAGCAAGATTAAATTTCTTTGTTTTTTCTGTTGATGTTTCTGTTGAAATATTATCTTGTTGTTTTTCTATAAAAACCTCACTATCAAGCAATAAATCAAGGGCATAGCCTGTATTTCGTCTGTCTATTGTTTTTTTAGGAAATTCTTTTCTAATTTCTTTTTGATTATTTTCACTTGTTAGAATTTCGTTAATTTTCTGATAAATTTTGCCTTCTAAATCATTTTGAGCAAGTTTTTGCTGATATTGTTCTTTTGATAATTCACCAAAAACAACTTTTGAGCCATCAGACAAAAATCCTGTAATTTCCAAAACGTGTTCTCGTGTGCTACCATAAATAATAGAATTTGAGCCACAAGAGTTGTTTCCAACCATTCCGCCCAGCATTGCACGAGAAGCCGTAGCCGTTTCTGGACCAAAATAAAGCTGATATTGCGCCAAAAAGGCATTCAAATCATTACGAATAATAGCAGGCTGAATACGAATATACTTTTCTTGTTCGTTGATTTCCAATATATTAGTAAAATACTTAGAAACATCAACAATAATTCCTTTTCCCACGACTTGCCCTGCCAAAGAAGTGCCTGCAGTACGTGGAATAAGTGGTATTTGGAAATTATTAGCAAAAATAATCAGTTTTTTGAGGTCGTTGTCATTTTTTGGATACGCCACCGCAAAAGGCATCTCACGGTAGGCAGAGGCATCTGTAGCGTAGAGTTTGCGCATCACATCAGAAAAATCAAGTTCCCCTTCTAACTGTGCTTGGAGCGTTTGGAGGTTGTTTTTGAGAGAAATCTCAAGGTTGTTTTCTTTGTTATTGTCGTTATCTTTGAAAAACATATTTGGCGTTTTTTGCAGTTTTTATTTGTTGCAAAGATAACAAAAAATGGGCATTGAAGTTTGATTTTAAGGCATAAAAAGAAGACTTCGCTTTAAGCGAAGTCTTCTTTTTTATACACTATAAAAATAGCCTATTTAGGCTATAAAAAATGACCTGTTTAGGCTATTGACAATACAAAAAAGATTATATACTTTTGGGATGTTAAAAGTATGCAAGTAAAACTATAAAAAAAGTAAAAATTAGTCCTTTTTAGGTATAGGAAGTACCCAAAATTTTGTAGAATTTTGCAACAGTAAGTTTTATATCTCTTTAATTTCTTTTCAACTAAATCCAAAAAACAATGAAAAACCTCAAAAACACAACAACGCAATGGATAAATACCTCCTTGCTTTTTATGGTGGGCATTTTTATGCTCTTTCTGCCTTCTTGCGACAGTGCTAAAAAAGATTATCCAGCACCCGCACCAGTAGTAAATCAAACATCTATTGTTACATCTACTTCTTTTGGCAGAACAAACAAAAAACTAGGTTGTCTTAATATTACAGGCAGTAGTGTTACTATCTCTGTTTGGGACAATGAAACTGTAGATGGCGACATTGTTTCTGTATATGTGAATGGAAGACGTGTCATTGATGAGGTTACAATGGGCGGACCTAGTGCCAAAACTACAGTTAATGTGGATTTGGAGTATGCAGGCTTCAATGATATTAAACTTTTTGCACATAATACTGGAACTTTGGGACCCAATAATACTGCAGCTATGACTATTACAGATGATGCGGGAACTAAAAGTTTTAGTATTTCTTCTGACTTGTCCACAAACGGTTATTTTGACTTGGTAGTAAGTGGCTATGGAGTAAGTTGTAGTACAACTCCAACAACTCCAACAACTCCAACAACTCCAACAACTCCAACAACTCCAACAACTCCAACAACTCCAACAACTCCAACAACTCCAACAACTCCAACAACTCCAACAATTACGACTGGTGATGTAATGTTTTGGTCGTCCGTCAATCATAATTGTGGCAGTGGTATCATTACGGTGTCTATTTCAGGGCGTTCTGGCTCTTTTAATTCCTATTATCCTTCTGGCTCACCTGCTTGTGGTGCTACGGGAGCTGCTAATTTCAACTTGCCTGCAGGAACTTATACGTGGTCCGCAAACTGCGGAACAAAGACTTGGGGTGGTAGCGTTACGGTTACGGCAGGTGCTTGCTTTAAAATGCAATTAACCTAAGTTTTAGTATCATTTAGTTTTTCCAAATCTTTGAGATTTGGAAAAACTTCTAAAATAATTTTTATCTCTAAATTTTAAATTTTTATCCGTATGAAAAAAATGTATTTGATTTTTGCAATGGGAGTGGGTATGTCCGTTGGGCTTACTTCTTGTACTAAATCTGCTTTCAAAAAAGATGTTAGTACTAATTATTTCACCAAAAGCAATATTGTTAATTTCCCTTTGGTGTCTGATTTGCAGGTGGGTGCAAAGAAAACAATGGCTATGCGACTTTACACGGAAACAACTGTAGCCGCTGCTAAGG
The DNA here is from genome assembly GCA_025362415.1 of bacterium. Lineage (GTDB taxonomy): Bacteria > Bacteroidota > Bacteroidia > Cytophagales > Thermonemataceae > JANYGM01. The sequence goes on along the minus strand of JANYGM010000367.1, from coordinate 4,569 downwards.
AAAACATTTTGTATGATTTTATGAAGGAACATAATTGTGATGTGGTGGTTGAGCCTATGTTTTCAGTAGAAATTATTTCTAAGGGTACAAGTGCAGGTGGAAAGGTAGATGTCAAAATTGAAATGACTGGTTTTGTAGGAAACTATGCAAACATTCGCAATTTTGAGCCAAAAGATAGTGAAAAGTTTTGGTTGGAGAAAAAAGCTAGTATTGGAGATAACAATTCTAACAATGTTAGTGACAAAACAAATACGGCAACTACCAAGAAATCTAAAAACAAATTCTTAAAAGTGCTTGCTGGAATTGGTATTGGTGTTGCGTCAGTATTTGTATTGCTTGTTGCGGCAGCCTTATAGTATCTCATAAAAAACCTTCAAAGAAAAGTGCTAAATAAATGAAAATGAATAATAAAATAGTTTTGTAGTGGTAAAAATGCAGGTAGGATTTCTTACCTGTTTTTTTTAGATGTTTTGAAAAAAATAGGACAAATGTCGTATTTTTTTCTTTTTTATGCTTATTTTTGATTTTTACAGTTTCTCAAAAATAACCTAAATAACCTAATGAAAACACTTATTTATCTTATTTTTTCTTTCGTTTTGATAGGAAAAATACAAGCGCAAAGCTGGAAAGAACTCAATGCAGAAGGTGAAAAACTCTATAGAACAGGGAAATATGCTGAAGCAATTACTATTTTTGAGCAAACTAAGATTATAGCAGAAAAAACTTTAGGCAAAGAACACTTAAATTATGCTGTTTCTTGCAATAATTTGGCTCTTTTGTATGATAATCAAGGCTTTTATGTCAAAGCAGAGGCTTTACATATTGAAGCTAAAAGTATTTATAAAAAAGTGTTAGGTAAAGAACACCTTGGTTATGCTTTATCTTGTAATAATTTGGCTAATTTATACAATTCTATGGCTTTACATGAAAAAGCAGAGCCTTTGTATATTGAAGCTAAAAATATTTATGAAAAAGTATTGGGCAAAGAACACCCAGATTATGCTCTTTCTTGTAATAATTTGGCATCTTTATATAAAAACCAAGGTTTTTATTCAAAAGCAGAGCCTTTGTTTATTGAAGCTAAAAATATTTATGAAAAAATATTGGGCAAAGAACACCCAGATTATGCCACTTCTTGTAATAACTTAGCTGGATTATATCAAGAGCAAGGTCATTATTCACAAGCAGAACCATTATATATTGAATCTAAAAGTGTTAGAGAAAAAGTATTGGGTAAAGAGCACCCAAATTATGCTACTTCTTGTAATAGTTTGGCGGGTTTATATTCTAGTCAAGGCTTGTATTCAAAAGCAGAGCCATTATATATTGAATCTAAAAGTATTAGAGAAAAAGTATTGGGCAAAGAACATCCAGATTATGCTACTTCTTGTAATAATTTAGGTCTTCTGTATAAAATGCTAGGGTTTTACGCTAAAGCAGAAATTCTATACATAGAAACTAAAAATATCCAAGAAAAAGTATTGGGTAAAGAACACCCAGATTATGCTATTTCTTGTAATAATTTGGCAGGGTTATATGATGCTCAAGGGTTATATGAAAAAGTAGAGCCTTTATATATTGAAAGTAGAAGCATTATAGAGAAGATTTTAGGTAAAAAACATCCAGATTATGCTATTTCTTGTAATAATTTGGCATCTTTATATGAAAACCAAGGTTTATATTCAAAATCAGAGCTTTTGTATATTGAGGCAAAGAGTATTTATGAGAAGGTATTTGGAAAACGACACCCAAGCTATGCTCGTTCTTGTGATAATTTGGGTAGCTTATATGAGAACCAAAATGAATTTATAAAAGCAAGCAGTTATTATGAACCAGCAAGTCAAGCATTTATTTCTCAAATTGAAAATAATTTTTCTACTCTCTCTGAAAGCGAAAAAGGAAAGTTTCTAAATACTTTTTCTCTTAATTTACAATTTTATAACTCTTTTACTATCAAGGCAAATAAGCAAATTCCAAACCTTACTGCGTGGGCATATAATAATTCATTGGTTACAAAGGGTTTGCTTTTTAGTAGTACACAAAAAATAAAGGAAAGAATACAAAACTCTGATGATATGCCTCTCAAACAACTTTATGAGGATTGGAGAATAAAGAAAACAGCCTACTCAAAAGCCCTGCAATTAGGTACAGAAGAATGTAAAAAACAAAATATTTCAACTGAAAAACTGCAAACAGAGGCAAATGAGCTAGAAAAACAACTTTCACAAAAGTCAGAGCTTTTTGCAAAAACAAACGACAAAACTCGTTATACGTGGCAAGACGTACAAAAAAATCTCAAAAAAGATGAAGTCATTGTAGAAATTATCAGAACGCAATATTTTGATAAAAAGCTGACAGATTCAACGCTTTATATGGCACTTATCATCACGCCCACCACGCAAAATCAGCCTGAAATGGTTGTATTTTCCAACGGCAACGAGATGGAAAAAGAAGCAGTTTCTTATTACAAAAATGCTATCAAATTCAAAAAACAGGATAAAATATCTTATAATGCTTTTTGGGCGCAAATAAAGGCTAAATTAGGAAAGGCAAAGAAGGTTTATTTTGTTCCAGATGGCGTTTATCACCAAATAAACCTTGTAACACTCCAAAATCCGACTACAAAGAAGTATCTTAGGAATGAGATACAAGTACAGTTGCTTTCTTCTTCCAAAGATTTGATAAAATACGCTGAAAACTCCAAAAAACAACGCAAAAACTTCAAAGATTATCAGATACATCTTTTTGGTTATCCAAATTATGCACAAAAAAATGATAAAAGTTCTACCAAAAAAGAAGAACGTAGTTTGTCTTTTTCTGCCAAAATGGATACTACACAACGTTTTTTTGACCCAAATTCTGGAGTAATTACCGTTTTGGAAGGCACGAAAGTAGAAATCAATAATATTTCTAAAATTTTGACAGACAAAAACATAAAAAACACTATTTAGTAATGAATTGTAAATAAAATTCTAATTTTGTATTTCTTAGTGCCTTCTTAGTGTGTATTTCTTAATGAACTTAGTGTTAAAAAGAAACTAACTAGGAATTTATTTGCAATGTATTACTTACCTTGCAAATCAAGCAGATGAAGCCATAGTAAAAGGTTTGAAAAACGCTGATATTCTACATATTGCTACTCACGGTTTCTTTTTGGGAGATGCAGAAAAATTTGACAAAGATAATGCAGATAAATTTAGAGAAAATCCACTTTTGCGAAGTGGTTTGCTATTGAAAGATGCTGAAAAAGGAATGCGTGGTGAGATTTTGGAGGGAGAAGATGGCGTTTTGACTGCACAGGAGGCAATAAATCTAAATCTTGATGATACAGAACTTGTGGTTATGTCGGCTTGTGAAACTGGCTTAGGTGAGATAAAAAACGGTGAAGGCGTTTATGGTTTGCAACGTTCCTTTCAGCAGGCAGGCGCAAAAACAATCCTTATGAGCCTTTGGAAAGTTGATGATACTGCCACACAAGAAGTAATGACACTTTTTTATAATAACCTTGTAGCAGGAAAGACAAAACGCCAAGCCTTTGATGATGCCCAAGAAACGCTTTACAAAAAATACAAAAATCCGTATTTTTGGGGCGCATTCGTGATGGTCGGAGAATAATTTTTTGTGGTGTGAAGTGTTGTTTGTAACTGTTTAGGTAATAAATCTAGTCGTAGTGGGATACTCACTGCTTTCAAGTTAAGGAAAAATATACTGTCGCTTAGCTCCAGCTAAGTGACGACTATAATTAGGCATCTTGCCTAAACGTAGTAAAACATCACTTTTCTAAAGGCTAGAAGCCTTTTTATAGTCGTCACTTACCAAGAGGCAAGCGACAGTAAATCCTTAACTTGACAGCAGTGAGTGGGATACTACGACTAGGTTTCCTTAACTACCTAAACAGTTACTGTTGTTTTATATCATATATAAAAAATTAGTTCTTTTTAGGTATACGAATGCTATGTTCTCCACGACCACTATACGAAAATCTTGTTGATAGCTCTGTAGTTCTTGTACTTTTTTTTATTATCTTTGCACATAGGAAAATGGGTTGAAGGTTTTTTTGTTCTCAAAACAAAAATATGCTTTTTAACCCTATATTCCTACTTTTTTAATATCCCACAAAAAACATTAGTACCAGAAAAATCTTAACAATTTGTTGAATAGCGTGATAAAAACTAAAGAACTACACATTACGTACAAGATATATGCTTCTTTTGAAGATTTGGACGTGATACAACAAAAACTCATCTTGCAGGCTCGTGATGCTTGCTCACGTGCTTATGCGCCTTATTCCAATTTCCACGTTGGAGCAGCTTTTTTGCTAGATGATGGGCAAATAATTGAAGGCAATAATCAAGAAAATGCAGCTTATCCTTCTGGGCTTTGCGCAGAAAGAACGGCTATATTTTATATTGGGGCAAACTTCCCCACTAAAAAAGTAGAAATAATGGCAGTTACGGCACATTTGGCAAGTAATAACGCTAATTTTTTGTCCATTTCACCTTGTGGAGCTTGTCGCCAGTCTGTTTTGGAATATGAAGAAAAACAAAAAGCACCTATAAAAGTGCTTTT
>JANYGM010000255.1 GCA_025362415.1 bacterium | reverse complement strand
GTCAGTTTGGCAGCTTTTTTTGCAGGTTTTATTGATGCTATTGTAGGTGGTGGCGGACTTATTCAAGTGCCTATAATGTTCCTTGTTTTCCCTCAAATGCCTGTTTCTGTCGTGATTGGCACTAATAGAAGTGCCTCTTTTGTGGGAACTTTAATGGCAGGTTATCAATATGCAAAAAGCACCCCTATTATGTGGAAAGTAGTGTTTTTCGCAGGAATAACAGCAGCTATTTGCGCTTATTTGGGTGCGTTGCTGGCAAGTTTTATCTCCGCAACACTCCTAAAACCTATTATTTTGGTTTTGATTATTTTTCTAGGAATTTATAGTTTTTTGAATAAAAATCTAGGACAACACAACAATACGCCTATTTTGGATAATAATTTGCTCCTGAAAAGTTTATTTTTGGGTGCTTTAATGGGCTTTTATAATGGTTTGATAGGACCTGGAACGGGTACTTTGCTTGTTTTTGGCTTTATTGCGTGGCTCAAATTCAACTTTTTGGGTGGTTCTGGTATTTCAAAATTTGTTAATGTGGTGGCTGATTGTGCCTCACTTATATTTTTTCTTATAAATGGTTTTGTTTTATTTCATTTGGCACTTCCTATGCTTGTATGCAACCTTTTGGGCGCATATTTGGGAAGTCGTTTGGCTATTTTGAAAGGAAATTCATTTATCAGAATAATGTTTTTGGTGGTCGTAATGTGCCTTTCTGTAAGATTAGGCTATGATTTATTTTTCAAATCATAATAAAATTCTAATCTTCCTAAGAACAATTAGTTGATTAAATCACATTTAAAAGGCTTTTTTCTGATGTGTTTAGTAAAGTTTACGGTTTCCCCCATACTGCCCTATCGTAAAAAACATAAGAAAAGTGTAACTGTTTAGGTAGATTATTCTATGTATTTGTAGTTTAGACGTTGCTTGCAACGTCTAAACTAGCAAATTAAAGCATTATTCTTGTATGGAACTAAATACAATTTTCTACGCTAAGACGTTGCTTGCAACGTTTCTACAAATATATCTGTGTAACATCAGTCACCTAAACAGTTACAGTTTTTCTTACTAACTTGACAGCTATGAGGTGCAACCCTACACTTTTTTGCAACAGAACTTTTTGCAACAATAAAATCACGTTTTTTAAAATTGCAGACTAGCATAAAAAACGTATCTTTGCACCAAAATTAAAACCAATCATAAAACTGTTTTAACCTCACAAATGGCACGCAATAGCAAATTCAATAACGTAGAAGAAAACCCAGAAGATAAAAAAATCAAACTCAACAAACAAAATTTCCAGAAAACACTCAAATTATTCCGTTTTGCACTTCCCTACAAAAATTATTTCATTATAGGAATGTTATTTTTGGTGCTTTCAACGCTTACAACGCTTTCCTTTCCTAAACTTGCAGGCACACTCACAGACGTAGCAGACGGCAAAAGTAATGCTGTTTTGGTAGCAATAAGTGATTTTTGCAAAAACTTAAATGTCACCAATCCCATCAACCAAGTAGCCTTAATTTTCTTTGGAATACTTGTTTTGCAAGCAATGGCATCATTTTTTAGGGTTTATTTGTTTGCTATCGTAACAGAAAAGACAATGGCAGACATTAGAAGCAAATTATATTCCAAAATAATTACACTTCCTTTGAGTTTCTTTGAAAAAAACCGTGTTGGTGAGCTTGTAAGCCGTATGAATACTGACGTAGCGCAACTAGAAAGTATGCTTTCTTTCAATTTGGCAGAACTTTTTAGACAAATGGCAGTGCTTTTAATTGGTATTACTTTGATTTTGATTAGTTACCCAAAACTTGCCCTCGTGATGCTTGCAACATTCCCCCTAATGATTGTGGCGGCTATTTTCTTTGGAAAATTTATTAGAAAACTATCCAAAAAAACACAAGACCTACTTGCACAAGCTAATACCATTGTAGAGGAAACTTTTCAGGCTATAAATGTGGTCAAAGCCTTTACTATGGAGCTTTTTGAAGTGAAACGCTACCGCAAAAACCTTGATGAAGTCGTAGTAGTGGCACTTAAAGCATCTGTCTTTCGTGGTGCGTTTGTTTCTTTTCTGATTTTTGCGCTTTTTGGTGGGATTGTTTTTGTCCTTTGGTATGGTGCTACACTCATTGCAAGTGGAGAAATGAAGACTGGAGAACTGGTAGAATTTATTTTATATATGATTTTTATTGGCGCATCTGTGGCAGGTATGGGTGATTTGTACGCACAACTGCAACGTACTGTGGGCGCATCTGAACGTATTTTGGAGATTTTGGAAGAAGAAAGTGAGTTTGTTTTAGAAGAAAAATTAGTAAGAAGTTCTAATGAAAATTCTACTGAAAGAATCACTCAAAAACCTGCAATAGTGGCAGGAAATATAATTTTCAAAAATGTACAATTCTCTTATCCTACACGCACAGATGTGCAGGTACTTAAAAGCATCAATTTTGAGATTTTGGCAGGGCAAAAAATAGCTCTTGTGGGGCATAGTGGCGCAGGAAAATCTACTATTGCACAATTACTTATGAAATTCTATAAATTAGAAGACGCTAACGGACAAATCAGCATAGATAACCAAAATATCAACGACATCAATACACCTTATTTGCGTCAAAACATTGGTATTGTGCCACAGGAGGTTATTTTGTTTGGTGGAACTATCAAAGAAAATATTTCTTATGGCAAACTTTCTGCCACAGATGCAGAAATCATAGAAGCTGCAAAACAAGCCAATGCACTTGATTTTATTGAAGGTTTCCCAGAAAAATTTGACACTGTGGTAGGTGAAAGAGGGATTAAACTCTCTGGTGGGCAACGCCAACGCATTGCTATTGCTCGTGCTATACTCAAAAATCCACGTATTTTGGTGCTTGATGAGGCTACTAGCTCTCTTGATGCAGAATCTGAAAAACTCGTAGCTGATGCCTTAGATAATTTGATGCAAAACCGTACCACCATTATTATTGCGCATAGGCTTGCCACTATAAGAAAAGTAGATAAAATCTATGTTTTGAGTAATGGCAATATTATGGAACAAGGCACACACGACGAACTTTTTGCGCAAAATGAAGGCATTTATAATAATTTGGTACGCCTGCAACTGGAGGTGAATTAGAAAGTAAGATTGTTTGACGTTGTGCGTTGTGGTGTCGCTAACGCTAGAACACTCACAACGGCAGGAATACATGGAAAAATATAAAATAATTGTAGAATAAACAAAAAAGCCCTTCCAAAGTTTGGAAAGGCTTTTGTATTTTTTTTAATTCGTACCTCGTACTTCAAACTTCGTACCTTGTACTTATGCTCCTACTTTTGCAATCAAATCAGCAATACGAGCAGAATAACCTGCTTCATTATCATACCAGCCTACTATTTTGACAAGCGTACCATTTACGGAAGTTAGTTCTGCATCAAAAATACAAGAATGAGGGTTTCCAACAATATCAATAGACACAATAGGGTCTGTTACGTATTCCAAAATACCTTTCATAGCACCTTCTGACGCAGCTTTCATAGCTGCATTTATCTCTTCAACAGTTGTTGCTTTTTTCAAAACAACAGTCAAATCAGTCAAAGAACCATCAGGCACAGGCACACGCATAGCCACGCCATCAAGTTTGCCTTTTAGGTGCGGAAGTACCAAACCTACTGCTTTTGCCGCACCTGTAGAGGTCGGAATGATAGAATAAGCGGCAGCTCTAGCCCTGCGCAAGTCGCTGTGAGGCGCATCTTGTAGGTTTTGGTCAGCCGTATAGGCGTGTATAGTTGTGATATAGCCACTTTCAATGCCAAACATATCATCTAAAACCTTAGCCATTGGGGCAAGGCAATTAGTAGTACAAGAGGCATTAGAAATAATTGTTTCGTTTCCTGTAAGAATATTATCATTCACTCCTAAAACGACTGTTGGGATATTTCCTTTGGCAGGGGCAGAAATAACTACTTTCCTTGCACCTGCTACAATATGCCCACCTGCGCCTGCTTCATCAACAAAACGCCCAGTAGATTCTAAGACGACATCAATACCTAAAGTACCCCAAGGTAAGTTTTTTGGGTCTTTTTCAGCATAAATTTTGATTTTTGTACCATTTACGACAATGCCATCAGCCTCGTGGGTTACAGTACCTGCAAATTTGCCGTGAACGGAGTCATATTTGAGCAAATGCGCAAGTGTAGCAGTGTCTGTGAGGTCGTTGATAGCCACGACTTCTACGTTTGATTTTTGTAACAACGCTTTGAAAGAAAGCCTTCCAATGCGTCCAAAACCATTAATAGCAACTTTTATTTTTGACATTGTTGATTTTTTGGTTGATTTCTGAATGAATTTTTTTACAATATTTGCGCAAAAATACAATATTTCTTAGGAATAACAATGTTAATTTTAAGGTTTTGAGATAATATTTAGTTTATTTGTATTTTTTAGCAAAAATGTAAGAAAATATAGGGAAATAACGTATTTTTGCACAAAATTTGATACCTAAAAATGCCTACGAAAAAGGCATAAAATTAAATAACGCAATATTTTTGTTTTTATTTTTTGTAACATCTTAATAATCATAGCCTTATATTCGTACTTCTAACTTCTTATTTCGTACCTTTTCATAACTATTGTGCCTAAAAAATTCTCCTTAAAACCGCTTTTTTTGTCTATTTTTGTATGTTTAGCATTATCTGCCTGCATCAATGATGGTAATTTGTGTAGTAGTGCCATAGAACAAACTACACAAATACGCTTCAAAAGAAAGATAACACTAAAAAAACGTCTGACTTTTGCAGATTCTATTGTGTTTAAGGATACACTTTTGATAGTGAAAAATCTTAAAATAGATGGCACTTCAAAATATTTTCATACAAAAGATACTATTAGTAGCACAAAACAACTCACAATGAATGCAGGTGCAGATTTTACGGTTTATAGTTGTCTTCTAAATGATATTCCGACAAGTTTTAGACTGGATTATACTCGTGAGGTGCGCTTTATATCCCCAGAATGTGGCACAAAAACTCGTTTTTTAACGCCAATGCGTACCATAGAAAGAACTCCTGCTTTTGACTCTATCCGTTTTAAACAACTTACCAATGATAATTTTGAAATTGAAACCTACTTTTTTAAATAATATTTCCTATAAAATTGCTTTTTTGAGTATTTTAATACTGTTTTTGTGCCAAAATATCAATGCTCAAAATATCCCTAAAAAGGAAGAAAAAGCTGTTATTTTGAAAGATACATTAAAGAAAAATGATACTATTCCATCAACTAAAATTAGTCCTAAAAAAATAAAAAAAGGCTTTAAAAGTCCGTTTGGAAAGTTAGAAAATGTCCGTTTAGGCGTAAATTTGCTAGGACTTGGCTTGGCTTTTGCACCAAAACAACCATTTTTATTAGAAATAAATGCAGAAGCAGAACTAGGAAAATGGCTGGCTAATATTGATATTGGAACTTCTACAAAAAGGCAAATTTATCAAGAAACCACTTCTAACACACAATTATCTACTAATTATAACAATCAAGCATTCTTTTTTAAGATTGGCGGAGATTATAACGTGATAAAGAAAAACGTAAAAAAACATTTGCTTTTCTTTGGTTTTAGGTATGCCCACGCAAATTTTACGGAAAATATTCAGCAAGAAAAATCTGACACACTTTTTGGGATTGCAAAACAAGATTTGACCAATAAAGTGAGTGCCAACTGGTTAGAAGGCACTTTTGGAATGAAAGTTAATATTTGGAAAAATTTGTATGTAGGTTATACTTTGCGTTATAAAACCGCTCTTTGGACATCAGGAAACAAAGAATTTTTGCTTTATGATGTACCTGCTTTTGGCAAACCTAGCAAAAATGCTAATTTGAGTATTAGTTATTACGTTTGGTATTGTTTTCCTGTCAAAAAGAGATAATTTTTTATTTTTTCTGCAATTTCCTTTCATAAAATACAAAGCCGCCTTTTTGGTGCATTTTTTTCACGCCTAGTGGCTCGTGCATTCTCATTTCTAATGTATCATTGACTTTAATGACAAAATAAGCAGGTTTATCTACATCATCACCACGCAAAAGCCACTGCTCAACCATAAATTTTTCTTTATAATTATAGGCTTTTTTGTGAGTATATTTTGGCACTTTTTTATAAAAATATTGAGCATAACTCTTAAATTGAAAAGGAATAGCATAAACATCTTTTTGTGCAAGATTTTCATAAAAATCTATCATTGGTTTTTGGAAATAAGCCTCAATTTTTGGTGCAATAATCACGGTCAGCGCAGAAAGAAAAATTGCTGTACTTAAAAAAAGTGTCAGGATAGCTTTTTGAAGCATTTTTTTGGAAAAATAATATACACCCAACCACACACAAAACAAATAAAAAGCTCCTATCAAAAACTCCCAACCGCCCCAAAAAACATCTTGCGACAAACAAGCTACCGCAAAATTATCCTCAATTAAATAAAAAAACTTCTCCTTATATTGAAAAGCAATAGGTAAAATAGTGAGTGCAAGCCCAAAAATACTACCTAAAAAAGCCACAAAAAACACACTCCAACGACTTACAAACACGTTTTCTGCTAACAAATGATACAACGCATAAGCACACAAAAATGACAACGGGAAATATGCCATTGATGAATAATGCACTATCTTTGTTTGTGCAATAGAAAAAACAACCATCACCACCCAAAAAATACAAAGCATCATCACACGAAAACTATTACCTTTTATGTTATTTTTTGTGTTATTTTTTTCATTAGTATTGTCATTTGTGTTGTCATTTTCTGGTAGATTTTTATAGTAAAAAGCCCTCAAACCAAACGCAGACATAGGAAAACAACCCACCAAAACAACCACAAAATGATAAAAAAACGGTTGCTCGTGTCCTGCATCTGGCGTGGTAAATAACCTAATTTGATAGTTAATAAATTCTATAAAATACCCTGCCCCACGCTCATAAACGTCCATTGCAAACCAAAAACACGACACCAAAAACACTGTTAGCGCATACATAAGCACACTTTGCCAGTTGCCTACAGGCACAAACGAGAGATTTTTTATTTTACTAAATTCTTGTTTGCTTATCCAAAAAACAAGAAAACTCAAGAAAACTAATAAAAAACCAACAGGACCTTTGGTAAGCACTGCAAGCCCTGTGAAAAATCCTGATAAAACTGCATTTTTGATACTTTGAGCAAGTTTTTTGTCGTCTGCACTCCAAATAGTTTGCATCAAAAAATATAATCCTAAGAAAATAAAAAGATTAAAAACGGGGTCTATAATGGCTGATTTGAAGTAAAGATTTGGTAAAAAAGAACCAATATAAGCCAACGCCCACAGAAAACCAAACAATTTATCATACAGTTTTTTACCAATTTTATAGAATAAAATTAGCGTAATCACACCACAAATGGCATTTGGAAGACGTGCTGCAAATTCATTTACACCAAAAATTTTCATACAAATCACCTGCAACCAAAAAAACAAAGGAGGTTTTTCTATAAATGGTTCATAATTGATTTGTACGTGTCTATAATCCCCACTTGTGAGCATTTCACGAGCGGATTCTGCAAAATTTATCTCGTCCCAATCAAATAAATGTACTGCACCAAGTGCAGGGAATAGCAATAAAACTGCCCCAGCAATTAGCAGAGGCAAGTGATAAGGATAGTTTTTATTAAATAAATTCACTTTTACCTTATTTTTTAAGAATTTGTGCTGAATGTTCGCCTGTTTTTACTTTATCAATAATCTCCTCAATAATGCCATTTTCATCAATAATAAAGGTATGGCGCAATGTTCCCATATATTTTTTGCCATACATACTTTTTTCTTTCCATACGTAATAGGCTTCCACAACGGTTTTATCAGTATCAGCCACCAACGGAAAAGGTAACTCATATTTATTGATAAATTTTGTGTGTTTTTTCTCATCATCAACGCTAACGCCAATAATTTGATAACCAGCACTTTGCAAGTCTGAATAATTTTCTTTGAGATTGCAGGCTTGTGCCGTACAACCAGAAGTATCATCTTTTGGATAAAAATAAAGCACTATTTTATTGCCTTTGTGCAAAAAATCTGCTAGTTTGATAGATGCGCCATTTTGGTCTTTACTCTCAAAAAGTGGGGCTTTGTCGCCAATTTGAAGTGCCATTTTTATATCAATTACGAATTAAAAATTACGAATTACGGTTGAAAATCCCCTACTTCCTAGGGATGGCTAGGGTGTTTGGAAATGATGTTTGTGCAAAAATAACTTAATTTTTGTTGTTTTTGTACTTTTTTTTGATAGATTTGTAATAATAACAGCTAAAAGTCCCCTTGCGCTACGCTAGGGATTTAGGGGCTGCTACACCAAAAAACCTATCAAAATGAACACTCCTATTTTCAATACCTCCAAAATCAATATCAAAGCTATTTTAAGCGTATTTTCTGCTGGAATGTTTATCAAAACTGACCTAGAAAAACTTTCAATTTCTGTAGCTGATTTAGCGCAAAAAGCAAATATTTCACGCATTCAAATAGAAGATATTTTGAATGATAAAATGACTATTTCTGCTGATATAGCCTACAAATTAAGTAATTTTTTGAGTTTTGATGCCACAGAAATTCTGCAAATGCAACTAAATCATAGCCTTGCACAACTCAAACACGCCTACAAAAACGACATCAATAATGCCCATATTTCACAAGAAGAAAAAGACAAAATGCTGAAAATTTTGGATATTTTGCCCGTTTAGGAAGAAATATGAAAATTAAGCAAAAGGTTTGAATTTATTTTAGCGTTTTTTCTACAAAGCTACAAATTATTTGTAGCTTTTGTATTTGTAAACAATGATAGTTTTGACTATCTTTGTTCTTTGTTACCGTACACTCTTTGTTATTAGTGGTCTGTACCGTAGTGGAACGGAGGTCAGACCACTAATAACAAAGAGTAGGTTCGTTTTAAAAAGGATTATTGTCTGACCTTCATTGCATTACGGTACAGACCATAATCTCT
>JANYGM010000252.1 GCA_025362415.1 bacterium | reverse complement strand
TTTGTTCTATAAATGAATAAATTTGTAGTTTCTTCTTCTTTATTCCCACCTGATAACACATTATTAGCTAACTCTTCCAAATAGGTATTAATTATATCTAATTTATTTTCAACAAAATGAGTAGCTTTTTTTTCAAGGTAGATACTTAGCAATACTTTTTTAAACGCTATTATTGTATTTTCATCTAATTGCTTTTTAATGGCTAGCAATTCAAAAGCATTAAGCAATGTATTATAAGCAAATTCTGATGCTTTTAATTCTTTGTTTTTTTGCGTTTCCATATTATAAATTATTTGTAAAAGACATTCACTTTACACATCATTAGAGTTTCATTTCAGGAATTTCACCTTCTATGATAAGTTTTCCTTCTGTTGCTTTTTGTATTTCTTCTACGCTTACGCCAGGCGCACGCTCCAAAAGTTTAAATCCGCCCTCTGTAAGCACTTCCAAAACGGCAAGTTCTGTTACAATTTTCTTCACACAACCAATACCTGTAAGTGGCAAATCACATTTTTTTAGCAATTTTGACTCTCCCGCCTTATTGACGTGTTGCATAGCTACAATAATATTTTTAGCAGATGCCACCAAATCCATTGCACCACCCATACCTTTTACCATTTTTCCTGGAATTTTCCAATTAGCAATGTCGCCATTTTCAGACACTTCCATTGCGCCCAAAATAGTCAAATCAACGTGTTCGCCACGTATCATAGCAAAACTATCAGACGAACTAAACAGCGCAGAGCCTTTTACCATTGTGATTGTCTGCTTGCCTGCATTAACAAGGTCTGCATCAACATCTGCATCAGTAGGAAATGGTCCAATACCAAGCAAACCGTTTTCAGACTGCAAAACCACATTCATTCCCTCTGGAATGTAGTTTGCCACTAGTGTAGGTATGCCAATACCCAAATTCACGTAGTAGCCATCTTTGAGTTCTTGCGCAATTCTTTTAGCAATTCCGTTTTTATCTAACATTTTTTGAGTTGTGAATGGTTGATTTTCAGTGAAAAATAACACAATAATAACTTTATATTTGAGAAAAAGCAAATTTTTTGTTGTTTTTTGATATATTTGCTTCGTTTTTGTACTTCACATCTCACACATTACACTTCACCCTTCAAAAAAATGGCTTGGCAAAAACACCTTACTGCATTCAAAAATTATATGAAATTGGAGCGTTCTCTGTCCGAAAACTCTATTGAAAGTTATTTTTACGACCTTGCAAAGCTGGAACAATACCTATCTCTAACAAATATTAGTAATGAAAAACTTAGTAATTCTACTTCTGATGCTACCAATGCCACTATTTCACCTCTAAATGTTACAGAAAAACAAATAACTGCTTTTTTGCAGTATTTGGGTAGTTTGGGCATTGCAGAAACCTCACAAGCACGTATTTTGTCTGGTGTGAAGGCATTTTATAAGTTTTTATTTTGGGAAAATCTGCTTACAAGCGACCCTACGGCACTTATTCACGCTCCAAAGATAGGTAGAAAACTCCCTGATGTACTTAGTTTTTTGGAAATAGAACAACTTTTTGCCATTATTGACCTTTCCACGCCAGACGGTACACGCAACAGGGCTATGCTGGAAGTGCTTTATAGTTGTGGTTTGCGTGTTTCTGAACTTACAGAACTCAAAATAACGAATTTATTTTTTGATATTGGCTTTATAAAAGTCATTGGAAAAGGCAACAAAGAGCGTTTTGTGCCAATAGGAACTGATGCTATTAAATATGTAAAAATGTACCTAGAAACTATTCGTATTCATCAGAAAGTCAAAAAGGACGCTGAAAACATTGTTTTTATCAACCGTTTGGGTAGTGGGCTTTCTCGTGTGTTTGTTTTTATGATGATAAAAGCACTTGCAGAAAAAATTAGCCTCAAAAAAACCATTAGTCCGCACACTTTTAGGCATAGTTTTGCCACACATTTAATAGAAGGTGGCGCAGATTTGCGTGCCGTACAAGAAATGCTAGGACACGAATCTATCACCACCACAGAGATTTACACACATTTGGACAATGATTATTTGCGTCAAACTATACAACAATTTCACCCACGAGCGTAATTTTGAGGTCCTAGAAAAAGAAGTGAAAAACCTCAAAGAAAAAGATTTAAAACACGAAGAAAAAGAAAAAAGCAGAGATATTCTTTAAAAAGTTAATTGAGAAATTTGTTACCGTACACTCTTTGTTATTAGTGGTCTGTACCGTAGTGGAACGGAGGTCAGACCACTAATAACAAAGAGTAGGTTCGTTTTAAAAAGGATTATTGTCTGACCTTCATTGCATTACGGTACAGACCATAATCTCT